>NZ_AYZJ01000029.1:75846-152483 GCF_001436615.1 Lacticaseibacillus camelliae DSM 22697 = JCM 13995 | reverse complement strand
CCCTATCACATTTACGAAACTTTGTTCAGTTTTCAAAGGACTACCTTGCCGTTAAGGCAACTTTGATAGTATATCTTAGCAGCAGATTGATGTCAAACCCGAATTTTCAATGTGAATAAATATTCAACATCACCGAATGCGATGACCGGCCGGAATGGCCTGCCCGTTTGACAACAACAAATATCTTACCAGCCTTAAGCCCCTAGCGTCAACACAAATTTACTTTTTCGTGAAAAAAGAATCAACGCCGAAAAACACCGGCCAAATTTAGTCGTAATAAGCCCCAATTCGGTCAATTACCCGAACGAATAATTATGCGTACCCGCGATTATTCGAAAAAAGCACACGATTACTTAATCGTGTGCGCGTCTAATATGTGCGAATACTCCGCAACCCAGCCATCGAGGTGGTCAGCAATGGGTTTAAACCCGGCATGAACTTTACGATTCGTCCAGTAATGTTTGCGATGGCGGTAAGTTGTCATGGCCGGATCGGGCTGTAATGCTCGCACCGACAAACTAATTTTGCCGGAAAACTCGTCGATATCCAAAATAATCACCGAGACCCGCTGACCCACCTTAAATAATTCGTCGAGTGCCTTCACAAACCCGTGCTGGCACTCTGAGATATGAATCAGACCTTGATGCCGGTCATCCAACAAAACAAACACGCCATAAGGCTGGATGCCAGTTACCTTGCCGGTTACAATATCGCCAATTCGATAATTCAACTTGTCACTTCATTTCTATTGATAGTCACCTTGTCATTATAAAGAATTAAAACTCCCGGCTCAAATAAGCCTAGGCAATCTCAACAGATTCAATCGTCACTGCCGTATTAGGCTTGTCGGCCGTGGTTTTGACCTTGCTGATTGCCTCGACGACATCCATGCCCTCGATCACTTGGCCAAAAACAGTATGGTGGCCATCGAGCCACGGGGTGCCGCCTTGCGCATAGGCTTTAATGATTTCCTCGGGGTAGCCAGCCGCTGGCATTTGAGCTTTCATCTGCGGATTTAAATGCTCGTTAGAAACCACAAAGAACTGACTACCGTTCGTGTTGGGCCCCGCGTTGGCCATCGACAAAGCCCCCTTCAGATTAAACAAATGCGCACTGAATTCATCTTCAAAAGGCTTGTCCCAAATGCTTTCACCACCAGCACCAGTACCTGTTGGGTCCCCGCCCTGGATCATAAAGTCTGGAATCACACGATGAAAAGTAATGCCATCGTAGTAACCGCGAATGGCGAGCCCCACGAAATTTTCAACCGCTTTCGGGGCCTGCTCCGGAAACAAAGCAAACGTAATGGTGCCCAGACTGGTTTTCATGATTGCGCGCTGCCCGGTAAAATCGCCTAACTCAAGTTGTGGATACATAACTGCCTCCTATTTTTCATGTTGGCAGTAGTATACCACAGGCCAAAGTCTGGACGTGGTTGAGCAGGCCAAAATATGATAGGGTTAGCCTGTTAATTCTTTTGATGAAACGAGGAACAATAATGGCATCTCATACATATGAAGTTACAGTGATCGGCGGCGGGCCAGTCGGCATGTTCGCCGCTTTTTATGCAGGTCTGCACAGTGCAGACGTTGCGCTAGTGGAAAGCCTGGCAAACCTCGGCGGCCAAACTGGCAATCTGTATCCCGCCAAGATTCTTTATGACATTGGCGGCGTACCCGGCATTAGCGGCGCAGATCTAATCAGTCAGCTGCAGCAGCAAGTCTCCCACTTCCATCCCACGATCATGACCGGCCGCACTGTTGAAACCATCGACCGCCAAGAAGACGGGACTTTTTTGCTGACCACCAGCCAAGGCGTCATTGCCACCAAAACTGTGATTATCGCGACTGGGGGCGGTGCCTTCACGCCGCGGCGGCTCGCCGTCGACTACGACCCTGCGCTCGACGACCAGAACGTGTTCTACTTTGTTCGCGACCTGGCCGATTTTGACAATCAAAAGGTCGCCATTGCCGGCGGTGGCGATTCGGCCATTGACTGGGCCCTAGCACTCGCGCCTCGCGCCCAGCACGTGGACCTCATTCACCGGCGCAATCAGTTCCGTGGACTCGAATCCAGTGTCGATCAGCTCCAGCAGAGTCCAGTGCAACTCCACACCCCATTTTTGATTGAAAGCGTCGACGCTGCCGCCAATCACCAAATCGAGGTCCGGTTGAAAGAGGTCCGCGGTGACCATACGGAAAGCCTAACCGTAGACAAACTGCTTGTTAACTACGGGTTCATGAGTGAAAATCGGCAGCTGCGCAACTGGGACGTGACGCTCGACCGCGGCAAGATTCAAGTCAACTCGCAAATGCAAACCAGCCGTGAAGGTATCTATGCGATCGGCGACGCGGCAAGCTACCCCGGCAAGCTCGACCTGATCGCCAGCGGCTTCGGTGAAGCGCCGATTGCGGTCAACGAGGCGCTGAGCTTCTTGTATCCCGACCGGCGTCAGGCCCTGCACAGCTCTCAGCTTTACCATTAAAAAGAGGTAATTTTTATGGCAGATCAACAAAGTGTCACGAATGAACAGAAGCTTTACGAACACACACTGGCCCTACTGCACGAACGCGGCGTGGAACCGCAGGCCATCGGCGAACTGGTGATGTTTTTACAGGCCAAGTTCATCCCCGGCCTCACCCTAGAAGACGCCACGGAAAGCGTCATGATTGTGCTCCGTAAACGTGAGGTGCAAAATGCCGTGATGACGGGCATCCAGCTGGACAAGCTGGCCGAGGCCGGCAAGCTCGACCAGCCGCTTCAGCACATTATTGAAGAAGACGAAGGTCTGTATGGTGTCGATGAGATTCTGGCCTTCTCGATTGTTAACGTATATGGGTCGATCGGCTTCACCAATTACGGCTACATCGACCGCGTCAAGCCGGGCATTTTGGCCAAGCTCAACGCCCATGAGCCGGGAATTATCCATACCTTCTTAGACGATATCGTGGGGGCAATTGCCGCCGCGGCAGCCAGTCGACTCGCCCACGCCCACCCGGAGCTGGAAGACGACAATTATTAAAGTTCTCCTAAGCGGGCGTTTTACCAGCCGATGACCCCGTATAATTATCGCAACTGAAACTCGTAAACGGAGGACAACGATGACCCAACTGATCGACTTTATCTTGCACATCGACACGCATCTCGTGACAATCGTCAACAGCTTTGGCAACTGGACTTACTTGATCCTGTTCGTCATGATTTTCATCGAAACGGGATTAGTCATTTTCCCGTTTTTGCCGGGCGATTCGTTGCTTTTCGCCGCCTGCGCCCTGGCCGCCAATGAGATTTACGGTCTGAACGTTTGGCTCCTGTTCGCCGTGTTCTTGGCGGCCGCCGTCATCGGCGACACCGTCAACTACGAAATCGGTCGCCACCTAGGTCTGGCCGCCTCGAACAGCTCGCGCTTCGGCCGCCTGATCAACCGCGAAAAGTTAAAGTCCGCCGAGGCCTTCTTCAACCGCCACGGCGGGAAAACCATCGCCATTGCCCGCTTCATGCCGCTGGTGCGGACCTTTGCCCCATTCGTGGCGGGCGGCTCCAACATGCACTACGGGAAATTCATCCATTACAATCTGCTCGGCGGGTTTCTCTGGGTGACCATGTGCTGCGTGGCCGGGTTCTTCTTCGGCAACCAGCCATTCGTCAAAGCGCACTTCTCGCTGGTCGTAATCGGCATCGTCGTGATCTCCCTGATTCCGATGCTGATCACGGCATTGCGCAGCCGTAAAACTGCTGCCTAAACCGTTAAAAACGGGTTCGCCTCAACATAAGGCGAACCCGTTTTTTATCGTGCTGCCGCAAAACGTAACCGCTGCCGCGCCATCTGGATCAAGCCCCCACAGATAAATAAGGCCAAGATCCAGGCCACAAAGGTTACGACCACAGTACCGAAGGCCACCTCACCGTAGCTGCCCGAGTGCAAGATGAGGTTAGGAAAAACGGTGTGCGCACTCGGCACATAGGTCCGCAGTGCCGGATCAATCAGCCCCAACAGCTGCAAGCGATTGGCGAACGCCACTACCGCAAGTACCAACATCCCCACCAGCAGGTTGCGGCTGACCAGACTGAGGCAAAACGCCAGCCCGGCAAACACCAGCCACCACAGATTGATCATCAGCCATTCTTGACCCAAGGCCTGCGCCAGCGACGTTGTGCCGACATGACTGTTCAGCGTGTAGACCAGTGGCTGCAGCCACGTACCGAATTCATGGCCCGGCAGCAGACTCATGGCAAGCAGCGTGCTGACGACCGCAATCAGTAAAATCAGGTTGATCAGCCCCAGCGTCACCCCGCCGCGGATCAGCGCCTGCTTCATCCCCGAAACTGGCGCAGTGCGCATCATCGTATCTGTTGTCAGCCGACGGTCCTGAAAATAGACGTAACAAAACAGCGTGAGGCCCATGATCAGCAGAAGTGCAGTCAACACCTCTGCATCCTTACCATTGCTAGCGGAGAAGTAATTTTGAAGGCCGAAAATCGCGGCAAAATTACCAGTCACTGATGTCATCGCGTCAACTTGAATCAGGCGGTTCGGCAGGTGCTTGACCATGTAACGCATCAGCGCGATCAGTTCGTCAGTATTGGGGCTGAGATAATTGAGCTCTTCAATACTTTTCACTGCCTGCGGATCTTCTTGAGCGGCCTTCAGGATGGCCTGATTCAGGTGCCGATAGTCGCGTTTTTGATAATCGGCCAGCATGGTTTCCATCAGCGCTTGCGCCTTGTTATCACCCTGCTGGACCGCAGGCAACTTGGCAGCCGCTTTTGTATCAGCCTTGATGTCATGTTCCAAGTAGCGCATATTCCAAGCGGCTTCACCGGCCGTCGTGGCCTTGTCCCAGTCGGTTTTAAACCCGGTTTCTGGGTAACCCACACCATGCCGTTGCAGGTGGTTTTCCCAGCCAACGCCCAAGGTCCCCATGACCGCTACGAGCATGATCAGCCAGAAGAGGTGCAAGAGCCACGGCTGTTTCTTCAGTTCCAGGATCACTTGTCCTTTCATCTCTGCTCCCCCTTATAGCCGCTGGCGCCGGCTGACGATCACCGCACACAGGCCGTACAAAGCCGCGGCCCAAGCAAGCAGAACTACGATGCCGCCGGCAATGCTGAGAATTGGCCACGCGGTTTGATGTGTGATCACGCCGCTGAAATCAAAATACCCGCTTGGCAGCCAACGCGCCACCCCGCGGCCCACTGACGATCCGGCCACCTGGTTTGTCCCAAACAGCAGCACTGCCGCACAAACGGCCAGATTCACGCCGAAGTTACCGCTGAACAAACTGACCAGCGCGCTCAGCATCATCATGAACAAGACCGCGGCCAACAGGATCAGGATGAGCAGCCCCATGAACTTCGCCATTGTCATGATCGCCACGTGCCGCCCATCAGGCGAGTACACCAGTGGGTACTGCCAGTTGCCCCAGCCAAATTTAAAGCCGACAATCAGATACACCGTCAACAGTGCGAGCCCGAACAGTGGGAGCGTCAACACCAAGACAGTCCCCATTCGCGCCGTCAGCAGCGCAAGCTTGTTGACCGGCAAATTATTCATAAACCGAATGGTGCCGGTCCGCTTTTCCGTAGTGAACAGCTGCCCGAGCTGTAGCGCAAACACGCCCAGGATCAACAGCGGCGACACATGCCGGAGAAACTGGAACGGCAAGTACGCGGCCGCCGGGACATCGGTTTGAGTCAGGGGCAGTTCACGCAAATGATGTAAGGCCAAGTACCGGTAAAACGTTACTTCCTTCTGCTGGCCTAAAAGGGTTGGGTCAGTGGGCCGATCGGGGTGATCGATCAAGACCAGGCCATCTGTTTGGCCCTGCCGAGTTTTTTTGAGGTTATAGCGCGCGTACTTCAACAGCGCCTGGTCCAGCTCCGTCGGCGTGTTCATCGGCACCGGACTGCTCACGCTTGCATTGAGCGTCATAATCTCCTGAAGATAGTCGCGCTGCGTGTACTTCTGGTTTAATTGCGCCGTTTGCTTGGCGGTCTTTGCGTGATCTTTTTCCAGCGTCTTGATTGTGCCAGTCACGGACTGCAACGCGGCCTGATAAGCGCCGTCGACTTCGCGAGCCGTGCTATCGGTTTGATCAAGCGCCAGGAAAAAAGTGGTCAACAGCAGCAGCATAAAGGCCACGTATACCACTGCATTGGTGCTGCTAAACAGGTTCTTCTTGAGGTCGAACTTCAGCTGCGCGAACATCACGACGCCTCCGTTAAGAAGCGCGTCGTGTACTCCGCCATCATGTCCTGGCCATCGTTGGGTAGCGCGTCAAGCTTTTGATTCTTCAAAAAGAAGACTTGATCGCACACCCGGCCCACGCTGTCCATCTGATGAGACGACACCAAAAGCGTCTTGCCTTCCTCGCGCAGCTGGCGAAACATGGCTTCAAACTGCTGGATACTGCTGGGATCAAGGCCGTTTAGGGGCTCGTCGATCAGCATCGTCTGGGCATTGCTAACAATGTACATCGCCAGGAGCGCATGTTGCTTCATCCCCAGGGAAAGCCGCTTGATGCGCGTTTTGGCGTAGCTCTGCATGCCCAGCGAGGCGACGGTTTCGCCAATGTCGACCGGCGATTGCCACACCCGCTTAACGTACAGCAAGTGGTCTTGCACTGTCAGATCAGGGTATAAATTGGACGAGCTTTCCAGGAAAAAGAGCTGTTTGAGAAACTGCGTGTGTTTTTGCCGCTGGTCGATGCCATTCACTAAAACGTGTGCCTGGCCGACCGGCAGCAGGCCGCACAGCAAGCGCAGCAACGTGGTCTTCCCAGTACCGTTGGGCGCCACTAGCCCGGTGATTTGCCCGTCTGTCAGCGTGAAGCTGACGTCATCCAAAATGGGCTTGCGTTTGAACGCAAAGGTCAATCCCGTAACCGCTAACATTTTAATCGCCTCCTCATAATCAGCTTTAATATACCACCGTTTTTTTATATTCATATCGAATTTTAATAGTAAGCAAAAATTTTCTTTGTAGGGTATGAAAAAACAGGGTGAGGCATAATTAATCTAGTCGCGTTCCACAAAGCAACGCCCAGACACGCAAACGCCCCTGCATCGCGATTCGAAGTGCGAATCGTGATGCAGGGACGCCTGCGTTTTGGGCTAAAACCGCTTTGTGTCTCAGCCTCGAAAAGATCATTGCTGCATGCGCGCATCGCGGCGCCCACTGACAATGGCCCAGACCATCGCGAGCTCAAAGAGAATCAGTGCCAGTGCAAAGCACGCCGCGAAGAACTCCTCTGGCAGCACATTGATGATGGGATCGACCGCGGGGTCAAACAACCAGTCGGCATTACGAAACAGCAGATGATGAAACGTGATGAAGACTTCATTGAAGTTAACGGCCATGAGCACCCCCAGGATTACCGGCACCAGGGCGCCGACCGAGGCCTGACGGACCAGCAGCCAGCGGGTGTGTGTCCGCCGCATGCGCGCCAAAAGCCGCACTGCCGGGACCACTGTGATCAGAAACACCACGATGGCGAGGATAAACAGGTGCTTCACATCCGCGAAGTGCTGGGCGCCGCTGGCAGACCAGCGAAAGTCCGGTAGGTCGAAGGACATGCCCGGCACCTGCAAGTATGCCATCAGCCGCAGGTAATTATGGTACAGACGGCCCGCACTCATGTTGGCCACACCGCCAAGGTCTTCAAAGTGAATAAACAGTGGATACAGCAAGTAGGTCAGCAGCACCGTTGCCCACACGGCGGCGCTGATCACAAACAGCCACAAAAGCAGGCTTTGGCCAACTCGTTTCATTGATCAGACCTCCCAGTCTGCCAGGCTTGCCACCTGATGCGTCGGTTGCACCGTCTGAGCCTTGACCTGCTCGCGAGTGGAGATGCCAGTGTACACCAGCAGCGTGTCGACGCCCGCGTTAATGCCGGCCTTGATGTCAGTGTTGTAGTTGTCCCCCACCATCACGACCTGGTCGGCACGCATGTTCATTTTATGCAGGGCCTGGTCCATGATGATGCGCTCAGGCTTACCAATGTAAAAGGCTTTTTGCTGGGTGCTGCGCTCGACCAAGGCAATCACCGAACCGGCACCGGGGACGTGGCCGCGCTCGTTTGGCAGGTTTGTGTCCGCGTTGGTGCCGATGAACATCGCACCGCGCTGAATCGCCAACGTGGCCAGCTCAAACTTGTGGTAAGTAACGTCGTAGTCCAGCCCCACCACCACGTAATCCGGATCGACCTCGTTGAAGCGCAGGCCGACATCGAGCAGCGCCTGCTTAAGGCCCAGCTCACCAATGGCATAGACAGACTTGCCACTGCAATCCCCGCCGTTGGCTTGCTGGATCCAGCTCGCCGTCGCCAAAGCCGGGGTGTAGACCTGGCTGGGATCGGCGTGGACGTCGTGATTATGCGCCAGGTTCCAGCACACATCAGCCGGTGATTTCGTTGTGTTATTCGTCAAAAATAAAAACGGGATGTGCTTGGCCTGGAGGCGCTCGACGAAGGCCTTGGCCTCCGGGATGCGCTCCTTGCCGCGATACATCGTCCCGTCCAGATCGATCATGTAACCCTGATAACTCAAAATGACTCCTACTCCTCATTCGACTCGCGCGTGCGGATCGTAAAGTGACGCTTGCGCGGTTTATTTTTGGCCACGGTTTCGGCCTTGCCGCCATCGATGGTCGGCTGGTGACTCGTTTTTTCTGTGTAAGGCTTACGGCTGGTGCGGTGATGCGCCCCACGACTTCTGCGGTGCGGTTTCGCAATCGGTGCATCAAGGCGCTCCAGCACGAAATAAGCACACCCAAAATTGCAATACTCGTACAGGTAGTCCTCAAGGGTCGAAATCAGTTGATCCTTGCTGGCCCGCGGATTGTCGTTTTGATAAAAACCGCGCAGGCGCAGCTGCTCATAGCCCCAGTCGCCGACAATGTAGTCATACTTGTCGAGAATGTCCATATAGCGCTCGGCAAACTTATCCTTGTCAAAGGCCTGTTTGTGATCAAGCACCAGCTGATACCGCCGGCCACCGACTATGATCATGTCGGGCGCCACCTGCAGGATCTCGACAATCGGTTCGGCCGGCTTATGCTCTGGCCGCTCTTTTACCGTTCGCTCTGCCATGGCCATCCTCCTTGCACTTTTGATAAGTACTAGTATAACACGCGCCTTGCGGTAACGAAAAAGGCGTCAACAAATGCGGCGCCTCACTGCGGTTGTTCAAGTTTTGCAAACGCAGCCTTGAGTTTTGGCTGCTCTTTCTCCGGCAAAAGCAGTGCCAGCTGCGGCCAGAAACTGAATTCCAAATAATCCTTCGAGAAGTCCCCCTGTGCTAGCTTGCGAAACCCCAGCGTCAACAACGCGTTGGCCTGGGCTGCCTCGGCTTTTGGCGCGAGCGTCAACACGGTGCGCCGCAGCGCCTGCAATTCACTGGTGACCTGCTGATTCATCCCCGTCGCCCCCATTTCTGATGCTTCTAGTCTACTAGGAAAACGGTTAGAAATCAATGTGAACTTCTCTAATTATCATCAGAGCCATTGGCGTGGGCTTTTAAGAAGGCCTGCTTGGCAGTGAACAGCGCGTGAATCTCACTGGCGCTCAAGGGACTGCCCCAAGGCAACGCCGCGACGGCCGGCACCAGCTCCCGCTCTGGCGCATCCACCCCAACATTGATGTCCTCGGCAATCGGCATCATGCTGTGATGAATGTGGCCATGCAGGTTCAGGGTCTGCTTCGTGATGCCCAGCATCATCGGGTAGTGCGTCATGATGAACTGGGTGTGATCGTCCTTGATGATGGTCCCCACTGAATGGAATAAAAACTTGGGCTGACCGTGCCACCCAGGATCATTTTTGTGCAGAAATTTGAACCGCGCCTGGTAGTCGTGGTTACCCTTGATGAAATCGATCTGGCCGTGCAGCTGGCTCAAAATGGCCAGAACATCCGCCTCGGTGGGCATCGCCTTGGGATTCATGGCAATGTCACCCAGGTGGTAAACCCGGTCATTGTCGTCATCAACGCGGGCATTCCAAGCGTTGATCATCGCCTGGTTCATCGCCGCCACCGAGTCAAACAGGCGAGGGGCAAACTGGTTGTTGCCGAGCAAGTCAGCATGAAAAAAGTGCGTATCCGCAATAAAGTAGTTCAAGCGTGGTTTCCTTTCTCTCTCGTTTTCACGACCCACATGGTGAGCGGCACGGTCAGCGTGACGGCAATCATTGAAAATAAGACCTGAATCAGCTCGCCGGCGAAGATCTTGTTGTTCAGCACCTGCCAGAACGGGTACTTCAACTGGGTGAACCAGATAAACAGGCCCGCAAAACCGCCGAAGAAGCCGAAAAACAGCGTATTCAGCGCGGTGCCAATGATCTCGCCACTCATTTTGGTCAGCCCTTGCGCGGTGGCGTGACCGCCGAGCTCGGCCATGCCCGCGGCCACCGCCACGGCGGCCTCAGCAATCGCGCCCAGCGTAGAGAATAGAGCGGTCGCGATCAGGATATTCTGGAAGGAGACCCCAATCAGCAGGTTGTACCCTTCCAGCTCTTCAGAGTCTTCAGTCCCAAAGCCTTGAACATGGGCGAGGCTCACGCCGATCACGATCACCGCCAGCACCAGCACGGTCACCAGCAGCGATGCGACAAACGCGGTCGCCGCCACATTGCTGTCTGCGGTCGACAGGAAAATGGTGGTGGCCAGAACGATAAAGGCAATGACCACGGCCACGCCGATCGCATTAAACCCACCGGCGATCAGGATCACCGCCAAAACCATCAGGACTAAATTAATCAAAAGCGCCATAAAATTGCTGAATCCTTGCTTGCCGCCAACTAACAGCATCAAAATCAGCAGTGCGAGAAGTAATGCTTCAAATGTGCTCATCAGCTGCCCCCTTGCCGGCAATGGTGGCCAGACCGGCCGTCAGCGGCACTGCCAGGACAATGCCAAAGGCCGAAACCAGCGCTTGGGCAAAGCCCAGGCCCATCACCCAGATAAACGTCTGCGTCAGCGCATTGTCATTGCGCAGCCACAGAATGCTTTCACTGAAGGTGTCCGCAATGAAGATCATGAACAGCACGGCGATCAGCGGACCCATCACGTTGCGCCCAATCGCCATTCCGGCCTTGAACCGGCGCTTGGGGTCGTGCGGCAGCTGCATCACCGCCACGGCAATATCGTTACTTTCATCCAATACCGCGCCGAGCGACCCGATAATGATTTGGACGAAAAATAGCAGCTGGGGCACCTGCGTCACGTAATTCATCGCCTCAATGTGCAGGTCGCGGTAATTCGTCAGGCTGAAGAGCGCATAGCCCAAGGCGACCGCCAGCCCAGTCGCGCCAATGGTAGCCGTGGCGATCACTGCCGCCTGCCGGGAAAACCCGGCGATGAACACCGTGGTGACCAGCGTAAATAACACCGCCATACAGGAGAACAACAAGTACGCCAGCTGCTGATTGGCCGGCGAAGTTTCCAGGTGAAGCGTGACAAGCAGTAAGAGCACATTGGCAAACAAACTGCCGAACGTCAGCCAGACGCGCCGCTTCACGACCAGCGCCATCAAAACCAGCGTCGCCGCAAGCAGGCCCAGCACCACGCCGTCGCGCTTGACGTCCAACATCTGATAACCGCCGTTTTGCCGTTGGACAAAAACTGATTGCCCTGTGCGCAAACGCGCATCCATCGCCCCAGAAGCCGAGAACGTGTTGCCAAAACGGACCAGATGCCCACGCCTGCTGGTGTTAAGTAGTTGCCCAGTGATGTGCTGTTTCGTCGTATGATCGACGTTGTCAAAATTGTCCACCGCCCGCTGCGCGCGATCATTGTTTACGAAAGTCACGCGCACCACCGGCTGAGTGTAGAGCGGCGCATCAAACGCACACAAACCGAATACCAGCAAAAAAGCCAGGATGGGCAAGAGCCAGCGCCACTGCTTACCCGATATGATTTTGCTGCAAAATTTCTTCATACGCATCCTTCACCGGCCCAGCCGGCTTATCCCAGACTTCCCACTGCTGAATGTCAAACGGCGGAAACTGGTAATGCGAGTTAATGTATGCCTCATAAACGCGGACAGCATTTGAATGTGGGATATTGAGCTGCAGAATGCGAACCTGTTTGATCAGGCCCTTAATCGCCGCTTTTTCCGCACGCCCGTTCATCATGACGTTTCCAAGTTCCAGGTAGGTGGACCCGTCGTTCAGCGTGATCTCCTGAATCAGATCAAACGTTTGATAATCTTGTTGTTCCATGGTTTCCTCCTCGCCAAGTCACACACTTGTTGATAAAGTGTGCTAAAGTTTTTTATTAGTAACCGAAAGGAGTGGCGCGTGATGTCGAGATGGTCTCTGGCTGCATTACTTTGCAGCCTGTACTTGCTGCTGACCGGTTTTGTCGTCATCGGCCACCGAGGCGACCCACTGAAAGCGCCTGAAGAAACCTTTCAAAGCGATGACCTGGCCTTCCAAGACGGCGCCCAATACGTCGAGCTCGACGTGTGGGAATCGGCAGACGGCGTGGTGGTCATTCAGCACGACCCCAACACTCTGCGGACGACCGGGGTGAGCGCCGAAATCGCGCAGACGCCCTACGCGACATTGCAAGGTTATCATACCAAAAATGGCGAGGCCGTTCACAGCCTCCAGGAACTCTTTACCCATTATCAACACGGCAACCAAAAGTTCCTGATTGAAACGAAAATTAAAAAAGGTGTCCCCCATCCGCAGTTGGAACAGAAAATCGCGGATCTGGTGAACCAGTACGGCATGCAAAAGCGCGTCATGTTTCACTCGTTTTCGCTGAGCAGTTTAAAACGCCTGCAGAAGGTCCTGCCCGAGTGTCCGCGCCTTTTCATCGTCGGCTCGCTAAAGCGCATTAACTACTCGGTGTTTCAGTATGTCAACGGGGTCGACATCTCGACCGACCTCCTGACGCCTCAGCTGGTCAGCTCGCTGCACGCGGTCAACCAGAAAGTTTACGCCTGGGATGAAATGACAGAAACGCCTGCCAAGTGGCAGTGGCTGGCCAACCTCAACATTGATGGCGTCGTGACCAATTATCCGGCCATTGCCCACCAGTACGCGGAACTGAAAGCGGACGCAGTCACGGTGCACAAGGAAGGACTGGCGACCAACGTCTCCAGTGCCGCCTTGCCAATCGTCAGAAATCCCTACACCCCGACGCCGACCGGCAAAACGGTACCGGCCCGTGCCGCCTTTGAAGTCACCAAAGCCGTTGAAGGCAAGGCGGGCACCTATTACCAGATCAGTCAGAACCAATTTGTGCCGGCTCTGACCGTTGCCTTGGCCCCGCAGGCCGGCACGCTTAACCAACTGATCGGCCAAAGGGCCTGGATCCACACCAAGCGGTTAGCCGTTGCGGTGCACCCCAGTCCAAACGCCGAAAGCGGCCGCAGCACACTGGCCTTGAACAACTCACCAATCACGATCGACGCTGTGCATCAAGCCGGCAACACAACGTGGATCCACATCGCTGCCGGCTGGCTCAAGCTTTCCCAGTGTCTGCTGAGGTCCCCCATCAGCAGCTTACAGCTGAGTCCGCACACGCCGCCTTTGCCTGCGACCGCCGTTGCCCTCCGCTTGACGCCCAAATCCGATTTGCTGAACCTGCCGATTCTCGGATAGTTTTTGTTGGTGCCGGCGCTCATCGATATGATATGGTTTAATTAATCAACTATAGAAAGCAGGGATGACCATGACCAACTGGCAAGACGAAGCTGAAAAGATCCGCCCACAGCTGCTGTCGGACCTCAAAACACTGCTCGCAATTGATTCTTCTCGAGACGTTGCACACCAAACAGACGAGTTTCCCCTTGGCCCCGGCCCCGCCAAGGCGCTGCAGGCCATGTTGGCGATTGCCAAGCGCGACGGCTTTGACACATTAAACGTCGATAACGTCGCCGGCCGCATTGCGTACGGCACCGGCGACGAGATCTTCGGATTGTTTGGCCACATGGATGTCGTTCCCGCCGGCCCTGGCTGGGACACCGATCCGTTCACGCCCGTGGAGAAAAACGGGCGGCTTTACGCCCGCGGTTCGTCGGACGACAAAGGGCCGAGCATCGCCGCCTACTACGCGTTGAAAATGGTGCGTGATATGGGGCTGCCTGTGAATAAACGGATCCATTTTATCATCGGCACCGACGAGGAATCCGCCTGGGTCGGGATCAACCGCTACTTAGAAAAAGAGCCGACGCCCGATTTTGGCTTCTCCCCTGACGCGGAGTTTCCCATCATCAACGGCGAAAAAGGCATTGCGACCTTTGCCATCACCTTCAAACCGCAGCCGGCAGCTCCGAGTGCGCTGACTTTGACTAAGTTCACCGCCGGGCTGCGCGTCAACATGGTGCCGCAAAGCGCCACTGCAACGCTCAGCGGAAAGGTCCCAGCGGATTTGGCGTCACTGATCAGCAAAAAGGATCAGCAGCCAGGCATTACCGTCTCCAGCGAACCAACTGCAGATGGCATTGCGATCACCCTAATAGGGAAGGGCGCCCATGCGCAGGAACCAAAGGACGGCATCAACGCCGCAACGCACCTGGCTGCCTTGCTTGCCGACCTTGACCTAGATCCGGCAGGCCACGCCTATGTCCAGGCGATTGCCGCGCATATGCACGAGGACTCCCGCGGCCACCTGCTGGGCATCAATCACACGGACAACCTGATGGGCGAGCTGACCGCCAGCCCGGACCTGTTCGCCTACAGCCCGAATGGCGAGCAAAGCGTGATGCTCAACGTCCGGTACCCGCAAGGTGTCACGCCAGATCAGATCATTGCGGCCATCACCAAGACCTTAGGCGCAGCCAATGTGTCTGTTGAGGTTTCGGGCCACGCCCAGGCCCCACATTACGTTCCCAGCGACGATCCGCTGGTCAAGACCCTGCTCGATGTCTATGAAAAGCACACCGGCCAGCCTGGCCACGAGCAGGTGATCGGCGGTGGGACATACGGCCGGATCATCAAGCGCGGGGTTGCCTTTGGGGCGCTGATGCCAGACGCAGAAAACGTCATGCATCAGGCCAATGAGTACATGTCGATCGATAGTCTGATTCAAGCCGTGGCCATTTACGCCGACGCCATCAGTCGGTTGGCCAAGTAGAAATAAAAAGCCGCGCAATGGCCGCGGCTTTTTTGCCGGAGGAAAGTATGGCTCTCACCCAAGCACTGCAAAACCAGCTGCCAGAAAAATGGCGGGCCGGCCTGCAAGTTTTTGATCGCATCGATTCCACCAACCTTGAAGCGGCGCGCCAGCTAGAATCTGATCCGCAACTGCCCTTGCTGCTAGTTGCCAGCGCCCAAACCGCCGGCATCGGCCGCCGCGGCCGGACGTTTGTGTCACCGGCAGCCACGGGACTGTACTGGACGGCAGTGTTCACCCTGCCAGCCGCCACCCCGCAGGGACTCGTCACCCCAGCGGCTGGGGTCGCCCTGCAAGCGGCGGTCACCTCCGCACTAGACGTGCCAACCCAGCTCAAGTGGGTCAACGACCTGATCAACGCCAGCGGCAAAGTCGCCGGCATTTTGGCGCAGGCAGCCTCAGGAAATTGCCCGCACCTCATCGTCGGCATTGGCATCAATCTGGCACCTGACCCTAAGCGCCAATTGGCGGCCCCGGGCCAACCCATCGGCAGTCTCCTTCCGGCGATTCCAGATGACGCCACCAAGGCCGCATTGGTGGCGCAGTGGGCGGCTCACTTCGATTCGCTGCTTCGCCAGGCTCACCTGATCATGCCGGCCTTTCGGGCCCACGCCGCCTGGCTCGGCGAATTGGTGACACTGAGTGAACCGGCACACGTCACCGTCGGCCGCCTAGTCGGGTTTGCTGACGACGGGGCGATCATCCTGGACACCGCCAACGGTGAGCAGCAGTTTCACGACGGGACCCTGCGCCGCCGCTGAAAAATCAGGCCTGTGCGAGCAACACGCCGCACAGGCCTGATTTTTATTCGGCGACAATTTTGGTCAAATCGGAAAACTCGCTGAGCTGGTAAACCGGCGTGATCGTCGTGCGGTTGGGCAACAGATGGGGATTAAACCACACCGAGTCGATTTTGGCGTTTAAGCCGCCCTGCACGTCAGATGTCAGGGAATCGCCAACAATCAGCGTCTGTCTGGCATTGAAGTGGGGGATCCGTTTGGTGACGTAATCGAAGAAGGCCACCGTGGGCTTAGGCGCGCCAATCACATCAGAGACAAAAATATCGGCAAAGTAATCGATCAGTTTGGCTTTCGTCAGCCGCGCGTGCTGGACCGGCTCGATGCCGTTGGACACGATGTACAGGCGATAATCGCGGAGTGCCTCCAGCGTCTCAGGGACGTGCGGCAGCACAATGGCCTGCTGATCGAGCCGTTTGTGGTAACTTTTCTCGGCCGCCAGTCCGTCCGCGTCCACCTTGAGCTCGGCAAACAACTGCGTGAAGCGCCGGGTGAAGATTTGGTCACGGGGGATCTTCCCGGCTTCAAACGCCTCCCACAGGCCAGCGTTGATGGTCAAGTAACGCGCCTCAAGCGCTGGTGTGTATTGAATACCCAGCGCTTTGATCGTCTGCTCCAAGCAGATCAACTCGCCGGCCTTAAAATCCAGTAGTGTGTCATCCACGTCAAACAAAATCGTGTTGTACATGCCGTGCCTCCCAAAAGTGTCTTACCAGTAGTCTATCACGGCAGCCAAAACACCGGTTCAGTTTTTGGGGTATAATACCACCAAGTATTCGCAACTGATCACAGGGGGGAAGAAACAGTGACTAAAAACCGCCGCGCAGGCAGCCAGCAATCGAAACGTGAGCCACTACCGAAACTGACTCGGCAGACCTGGCCGCTTTACCTTCAAACGGCCCTGCGCACCATTAAATCGCTGATCTACTACGGCGTTGGCTTTGCCATCATTGCCGGCGCGTTCGGGATTGGTCTGCTGGGCGGCTACTTTGCCTCAATCGTGGATAACACGACTGTTCCCGCCAAGGCCGTGATGACCCGCACGCTGAACAACGTTGAAACCTCCACGCGCCTGTACTACGCCAATAACGTCGAAATCGGCCCGGTCAAAAGTGACCTGCTTCGCGACACCACGACCCTCGAAAACGTCTCACCGTGGTTGCAAAAAGCCATTGTCAGCACCGAAGACGAGGATTTTTGGACCAATAAAGGCGTCGTGCCCAAGGCGCTGGTCCGGGCAGTCATCACCGAGCTGACCGGCTTAGGCGGCCAGACCGGAGGCTCAACGCTGACCCAGCAGGTCGTCAAACTGCAGTTTCTCAACTCGCAGACGACCTTTAAACGCAAGGCGACCGAGATTATGCTGGCGCTGCGCTTAAATAAGTACTACTCCAAACAGCAGATCCTGGAGGAGTACCTCAACATCATCACGCTCGGCCGCAATCATAATGGGCAAAACATTGCCGGCGTGCAAACCGCTGCCCAAGGGTTGTTTGGCAAGAACGCCAAGGACTTGAACCTGGCCGAAAGTGCCTTTATCGCGGGACTGCCGCAAAGCCCGTCCGCCTATACGCCGTACACCAATACCGGCGCATTCAAGCACGACTTGAACCCTGGACTGAACCGGCAAAAAACCGTCCTGTTCCGGATGTACCGCGCCGGGACCATCACGGACAAGCAGTATCAAGAGGCTCGCACCTTTGACTTAAAGGCCGCCTTTTTAAAGCCCGGTAACGCCAGCACTGCCAATCAGTCTTCCGGTTATGTCTATAATACCGTCGAAGCGGAAGCGCAGACTATCTTGGGTCGCCAGCTAGCCAAAGCTGATGGTCACACGACCACTGACCTGAACAAGAATGCCGCCTTAAAGGCCACCTACGAAAAAGAGGCAAGCCAGCAGCTCACGACTCGCGGCTACCGGGTGCACTCAACGATCAACAAGCAGGTGTACGACGCCATGCAGGGCGTGGTCGAGCAGTACAGAGGCAGCTTTGGGGCGACCTACACGAGCGTCGTCAGAAACCCGACCACCGGCGGCTACTCGCAGGTGCGCCAGCCCGTGCAAAATGGGACCGTGCTGCTGGACAACCAGACCGGTGCGATCCTCGGTTTTGTCGGCGGCACTGCCGGCGAAGTCAACCATATTTACACCAAGCGCAGCCCCGGGTCCTCGATCAAACCGACGGTGGTATACGGCCCGGCAATCGAAAATCACCTCATTGGTTCCAAAACCATGATTGCCGATTTTAAGACCAACTTTTCCGGCTACTCCGTCACCGATTACGGCGGCGTGATTTTAAATAAATTCGTCGACGCCACCACGGCGTTAAAGAACTCCTACAACATCCCTGCCGTAAACCTGTATAACGAGGTCATGAAGAAGGTCAACGTCAAGTCGTACATGCAGAAAATGGGTGTCACCAGCCTGACGGACGACGACTACGCAAACTTGGGGCTGGCCCTGGGCGGAGCGAAATACGGCGAAACGGTCCAGGAAGCGGCTGGCGCCTTCGCGACGTTTGCCCGCGGCGGCACCAGCGTGACCCCATACGTCATCGACAAAATCGTCGATCCCACTGGCAAGGTCGTTTATCAGCACAAGCAGCAGCCGCGTCAGGTATTTTCCAAAGCCACGAGCTACATCATCAGTCAAATGCTTCACCAAACTGTCACGTCCGGGACCGGGATCACGGCCGGCAGCAACGTCGCCTTTAACGCAACCAACCTGTTTGGGAAAACCGGGACCTCGAATGATTATAAGGACCTCTGGTTCATCGGCTCGACGCCTGGCATCACGATGGCCAGCTGGATGGGCTACGACAACGAAAACGGCGCCAACCACGTGATGAACTCAAACAGCTCCGCCATTAACCAACGCTACTGGGCAGCGTTGGCGAACGCGGCTTACCGCTACATCCCCCAGCAATTTAAAGTCAATGATGCCATGACTGAGCCTAGTGGCGTGCGCGCCGTGGCGGTCAACAGCAGAACTGGTGAGAAAAACGGTAAGGTCACCATTGGTGGCTCGACCATCAACTTGAGCGGCGCGACCACCACTAGTCTGTACAACAATTACACCCCTGGCGTCACGCAAGCTCAATTTGGCATCGGCGGCACGGCCAAGAACTACGCTGATTTCTGGGCGGGCCTTAGCGGCACTGGCAAGGCCGACAAGCCTACTGCGGCCGGCTCTTCAAGTTCATCAAGTGCCTCAAGCGCGTCGAGCAGCTCCAGCAGTGAAGCAAGGAGCAGCGCTGCCAGCAGTTCCGCACCACCAGCGGAAAAATAAACCACCAAAAAAAGCACCCCGCAGCCAGAAAATTCTGGCTGCGGGGTGCTTTGAAGTTGAACGCGTGATTAGCGCGTCGACTTGCGGGTCGTGATATCAAAGCCTAGGCGAATCGTCTTTTCGTCAATATCTTCCTTGTTCATCATCTTGGTGAGCAGGCGCATCGCCACGGCACCAATGTCGTACAGCGGCTGATCGATCGAGGTCAACTGCGGCCGCGCCATTTCCGTCAGCTTCGTGTTGTTAGAAGTGATGAGCTGGAAATCAGCCGGAACCTTGACGCCAGCATCAAGGGCACCATCCAGCACCCCGACAGCCACTTCATCGTCACCGACAACGGCCGCGTTCGCACCGGCCTTTTGCAACTGATTGAACAGGGAAAGACCGGCGTGATAGCTGGTCTCAGTTTCAAAGACAAAACTTTCGTCGTAGGCCAGACCAGCCTTTTCCAAAGCCTGCTTGTAACCTTTCAGCCGGTACTGCCCATTAATCGGCTGGTTCAGGGGTCCGGTGACCAGTGCGACCTGCTTGGAGCCGGCGTTGATCAGTTGAGTCGTGGCAGCTTCCACTGCGGCCACGTAGTCAATGTTGACCGAGCCCACCTGCTCGTCTGGGTCCACTGAACCCGCCAAGACGATGGGCGTCTTGCTGCGGGAGAATTCCTGACGAATGTTGTCAGAGATATCGTTGCCCATGTAGATCAGCCCATCGACCTGCTTGGCCAGCAAGGTGTTGAGGACCTGGACCTCTTTTTGGGAATTCTCATCCGAGTTAGCCAGGATGATGTTGTACTTATACATGGTGGCCACATCGTCGATCCCCCGCGCCAGGCTGGAGAAGAACATATTAGTGACATCCGGGATGATGACCCCGACCGTGGTCGTCTTTTTTGAAGCTAACCCGCGGGCAACCGCGTTTGGCCGATAGTCCAACTTGTCGATGACTTCCAGGACCTTTTTCCGGGTCGCCGGCTTCACATTCGGGTTCCCGTTGACGACCCGTGATACAGTCGCCATACTGACACCGGCCTCGCGGGCAACGTCATAAATCGTGATTGTTTGTTTTTCCATTTCGATTCTCTCCTCACACAGGCGTTTGGCCTGCGTTAATTTCCAACCTACTGTAGCAAAAGTAAATCAACAATGCAAGCGTTTTACTGAATTTTTCACGGTAATTTTCATGAGGTCTTTTCAGAAAGCTGACAGACCGCGCCTATGATATACTAACTAGGCCAAAATACCTTTAGGAGGTCTCACCATGAACGAACATCTGACCCAACTTCAGCACTGGGTGCAAGCCGAGAATCTCGATGTTGCCTACATCAGTAACTTCACCAATATCAACTACTTCACCGGTTTCTTCTCCGATCCCGAGGAGCGCGTCACCGGTCTGTTTGTCTTTCCTGACCAGGAGCCGCTACTGTTCGTCCCGGCCCTTTCCATCGAGGCCGTCAAGAAAACGGGCTGGCCTTACGCCGTCGCCGGCTACTTGGACCAAGAAGACCCGTTTGCGCTGATCGCCGATGAGATCAAAAAGCGCAGCCCGCAGCCACTTCAATGGGGGATTGAAAAGGATGACCTCGCTGTATTCAAGTTTGAGGCGATCATGCGCGAGTTCCCTCAGGCCGCGTTTCCCGCCGATGCCAGCCGCTTCATTGAGGGCCTGCAGTTGATCAAGACGCCGGCGGAGATCGCCCAGATGGCAGAAGCCGGCCGCCAAGCAGACCGCGCGTTTACCGCCGGCTTCAACGCGCTGAAGACCGGCATCACCGAACAAGGCGTGGTGGCTGAGATTGAATACGCCATGATGAAGGAGGGCGTCATGCACATGTCCTTCGACACAATCGTGCAGGCAGGCGTGGACGCGGCCGACCCGCACGGCGGCCCGGAGCAAGTTGCCATCAAGCCCGGTGAGCTTGTGCTGTTTGACCTCGGTACCGACAATCATGGCTACATGAGTGACGCCACCCGCACCGTCGCGTTTGGCCAAGGCGTCTCCGAACAAGCCAAGGAGCTGCACAAGGTTTGCCTCGAGGCCCAGCTCGCGGCGCAGTCCGCAGTCCGGCCAGGCATGCGGGCAGCAGCGCTCGATAAGATTGCCCGTGACATCATTGACAAGGCAGGCTATGGTGAGTACTTCAACCACCGCCTTGGCCACGGCATCGGCATGTCAACGCACGAGTATCCGTCCATCATGGCTGGCAACCAGATGGAGCTGAAGCCTGGCATGTGCTTTTCCATTGAGCCCGGCATCTATGTGCCAGGCGTGGCCGGGGTCCGCATTGAAGACTGCGTGCACGTCACCGAAACCGGTTGCGAGCCATTCACCCACACGCCAAAGGAATTCACCGTCATCGACTAATTCAACGCTCGGCGCAAACGCCGAGCGTTTTGTTTCCCACCAAACAATAGTGAAATCACAAAAATGTTATTGAAAGCGCGACTGGTTGTGAAAATACCGCGGAATTTAAGCATCAAATAAACGATGAGGCAAAAATGAGATTCTAAGCACAGCGCATTTACCGTTGCTTAGCGGAGGCTTGTGAAGCCTTTAGAAAGGCCACTGCGAAGGCCTTCGTGCATTCTGAATTAAACCCTTGTGTTCATTTTGTAAACACATGAAAACTAATGTATTTATTATTTGCACATTTCGACCTAGCACGTTATGGTTATGATGAAAAATAAGGAACGAGGAGGAAAGAGATTATGCCTGTATCTGATATCGAACGTGCGCTGAGCCCACAAATGGGTCTGCCGAATGACCTGATGTTGAAGCTGATGCACCAGCACATCGAGCAAGTTGCAGAACATGCGCGTGTGCGCAAGGAAGCTAAAGATTCCAAGAAAGCTTCAAAGTAATTCTATATAACGAGCACCTGTGGGCAGCGGCCTGCAGGTGCTTTTTATACGGACGCAAAAAGCCGCCCAGGTTGCCTGGGCGGCTTGCGTTAACGCACTGATCGGTTAGGCTTGCGGCTGGTCGTCCTCGGTTGGCAGCGACGGATCCTCGTCGTTGGCCGCGGCTGCATCAGCAGCACTGGCTGCTGCCAGATCCGCATCGGCATCCGCGTCATTGGCGTCTTCAACGCCGTCGTCGTCCGCCTTCTCTGCTTCATCCTTGGCCTGGGCAAAAGCGCTCTTGCCGTCCAGCACAATGTCGTCAAAGGCATCCGAGTTCGCGGTTTCCGGCGCATCGGTCAGTTGATCTTTCAAGGCTTGCGTGGCGTCGTCGTAACTGGCAACGTCACCGTCATCCGCCTTTGCAGCAGCTTTCTCCTTTAAGTCAGAAACCACGCCCTGAGCAGATTCGCGCCATTCCGCCGTGGCGTCCTTGGCGTAGTCATAGTAGTCCGCCGCCCGGTCAGCCAAGTCATCCTTGGTCTTAGTAAACTTTTCCTTCAGCTCATCGCTGTTTTGTGGTGTCAACAGGTACGTTGCAACCAGGGAGCTGGCTGCGCCTAAAACAAAACCTAAAAAGAAATGACTCTTTTTTGCCATAGAAATGCCTCCTAATGTGATTTACTTTCTGTGTCTTTGTTCTTTGTAAAAAGGTTCATTGCCTTTTGACCAACTTTGGCCGCCACGGTCACCTTAGCGCCGCTTTTGGCCCCGCTGGTGACTTTTTCGGCCAAGTTACGCGTCGAGGTGTTCAAGTCAGACACGCTTTCACCCAACTCACCAATGGCCGTGAACACGGGATCGATGGCTGCGACCTTGCCATTGACATCGTTCAACAGCACATTGGACTTGGTCAAAAGTGCCTCGATTTCGTTCGTCAATGGCTTGATCTCACCGTTGACGGTATCCAGTGTGTGGTTCACTTCCGTAACCGTCTGCTTGATCTCTTTGGTCACCCCGGACAGGCGAATCGCGATGATGGCAACCGCCAAGGCGATGATCAAAAAGGCGACCGCGGCAATCACGCCGGCAACTTCTGCTCCTGACATGCAACACCCTCCTTTAACATACAAAAGCTCTGCATGCGTATACAATTAGAATATCATCATTAGTAAGGCGCGGCAAACGTTTCGCTAAGTTTCTGTGCGAGTACACCCCCTGGCCCTAGGCGTGGCCCACCGCGATTTGGTACACTAGAAGGAACACAAGGAGCGAATAACGTGAAGCATTTATTTTTGACCACCACCATGACCACCCAGCCAAGCGCCTGGGTGCGCTACTTTCAGCGGATCGACTGGAGTCAGATCCTAGACAAAGTCCTCGGGACCACGCTAGAAATCATCTTGTTCAGCGTCTTGTTCCTGTTAGTCAACAGCATCGGCAAACGCCTGATCAACCGCGGCTTTAAATCCTACACAAGCCGCCCTGGTATTTCCAGCACGCGGGCCAAGACCATGCACACCTTGAGTATCAACGTGTTGGGCTACACCGTCTTCTTCTTCTACCTGTACGCAGTCCTCAGCGTGCTGGGGGTCCCGGTGGGCAGCCTACTGGCCGGCGCTGGAATTGTTGGCATCGCGTTGGGCCTGGGTGCGCAGGGATTCGTGGCAGACGTGGTGACCGGCTTTTTCATTTTGCTTGAGGGCCAGATCGACGTCGGTGATGCGGTCCGCCTCGGCGAGGTCACCGGCACCGTGACGGCAGTCGGGCTGCGCACCACGATCGTTAAAAGCTACGATGGCACGGTCAACTACATTCCCAATCGCAATATCACCATTGTCTCGAACCTCTCGCGCAGCAACATGCAGGCGCTGGTCAGCCTGCCGATGCGTGCCGATGCGGATCTAAACACCGTGCGCGAGGTGATCGACCAAGTGAACGACACGCTGGTGCCGAAGGTGAAAGCCATTCGGCAAGGACCGGAGATCTTGGGCCTGACTGCAAGCGCCAATGGTACCTTCTCGTACCAGGTCAAGTTCTTGACCCAAAACGGGGAGCAGTTGGCCGTCCAACGGCAGTTTCTCGCCGCCTACATCGAAGCGCTGCACAAGGCGGGTATCGATCTGCCCAGCGCGCCCTTAACGCTCACCAAATAAATTCTTGGAGGACTGCCCTTGATCAACGTCATCAAAGGTGCCTTGATCGGCATCGCGCTTGTGATCCCCGGCCTTTCCGGCAGTATTTTCGCCGTCGTTGTGGGCCTATACGACCACTTGCTCACGGCCATCAACCATTTTCGTGAGGCCCCCAGGCAACACACCAAACTGCTGGTGCCGGTCACCCTCGGGGCAGTGGTAGGCGTACTGCTTTCGACCCGAGCCGTGCTGCTGGTCACCACGGCCTGGCCGCTAGCCAGTTACGGCTTTTTCATCGGCCTAGTGCTCGGCATTGGCCCCTTCGTTTGGCGAAAAGTGCGGCAAGTGCCCTTTCGCGCCGGGTACCTGCTCCTGCCAGTCCTAGGCTTTGCACTGATTTACGGACTAGCGCAGCTTGGCGGCACAGAGCCGGAAAACTTGATTGCCTTGACTCACCTCAGCGGGCCCAAGGATGCATTGACCATGGCCTTCGCTGGTGTCTTTGCCGTCGCCTTAATGGCCATTCCCGGCATTTCCGGATCGATCATGCTGATGGTGATCGACCAGTACGGTACCGTGTACAACGCCGTTGCCGCGCTGGGGCCGGCGCTCCAGGCGCTGCTCGCGGGCAATTGGGAGGGGCTGTGGAAGCACTTGAACACGGCAATGCTGCTCGTGCCATTCATAGTTGGTGCGATCGTCGGCCTTCTCATCATCGCCAAAATCATGGAGGCCTTGTTGCGTCGCTATGAGGCGCAGGTGTACTACGCGGTGATCGGCATTGTGCTGGCTGCTGTCCTCATCTTGATTGAGACCGAACTGCAGCCTTACTGGCCGGCAAGCGGCCAACTTGGCGCCGGTGTCCTCGTGTTAGCCAGCGCAGCAGTCGGCATTCTGGCAACCTTATTTCTGGACCGGCCCGCGGCCAAATAAACGGCGTATTGCATCAGCCCCTGGCTAACCCGCTTGTCACGAACTCTTCGCTTACTTGCGGAGAGCTTTTTTGGATGGACGTCTTTTCTTTTACCCGCTGCTTTCCTATAATCGAGCCAAGACGGAAGGTGGTGTCGGTATTGACGTTAAATTTTGAATTGGCGACCCTGCAGGATCTGCCTCGCGTGGTCGCTATCTATAATCAAAGCATCCCCGGCCGGTTGGCGACCGCCGACTTAGAGCCGGTCAGTGTGGCCTCGCGTCAGGCATGGTTTGCCGCGTTTGACCCCAGTCGGCGCCCACTGTGGTTGATGAAGGAAAACGGGAACGACGTGGGCTGGGTTGGTTTGGAAGACTTTTACGGCCGGCCAGCTTACAGTCACACCGCCGAAATCAGTATCTATATTGACCAACACCACCACCATGAACACTTTGGCCAACAGGCGCTGACTTATGTGTTTGCCCAGCTGCCAAGACTCGAGCTGCAGGCGCTGGTCGCGTTCGTATTTGCCCACAACCAGCCCAGTTTGGGCCTGTTTGCAAAAAATGGCTTTGCCGAGTGGGGACTGCTGCCAGGCGTCGCCGAACTGGACGGCCAGCGGCGCAGCCTAGCGATTCTCGGTCGCCGTTTCGACTAAAAGAATCGACCCTGAAAGGGCCGATTCTTTTAGTTATTTTAATGATGTGTCGCCGCTGGTTCTTTAGCCGTAATGGCGTATTGCTTGTCGATGTTATGGCCGATGTAGTTGATCCCTTTCATGACTTCACGCCGGGTCACAATCCCGGTGAACGTCCCATCATCTTGCACCACTGGCAGGAAGGCACTGTCCACCAGCGCGTGAAGGACTTCTTCAATGTTGTACGGATCATCGATGGTCGTGACGCCAGTTTCCATCACGTCGCGCACGCAGAACTCATCCAGAGGCTTGGCCGTGATCTCGTCCAGGCCAAGCATTTTGTCCGTGATCATCGGCAGCGATAAAAGCCCCTTGAAGTGGTCATCGTTGTCCAGCACCGGGATCTTGGCGTAGCGCACCTTGGTGAGCACGAGGAACGCATGGCGCAATGAATTGTCCTCGTTCACACTCGCAATCATGTCCCCAGGAATCAGGAAGTGGCTGCGGTTTTGGGTCATCATGTGGTCGATCACTTGATTGATCAAATAGAATCGCTCCTTTTCAGTACGGCTCTATTCTACCGGAATCACGTGATGAAAGCACTCCCATGATCTGACCTTTGCGGCTTTTTAATCTGTGTGAAGAAATTAATAACAGGCCGGCAGACAATTCAATTGTCCATCCGACCTGTTGTTTTACCGGTCGGTCACGACTAGGTAGGTCATGTCCAACGGCCCGTGCACCCCGACAATCAGCACCATCTCAATATCCCCCGAGTTAGACGGGCCGGTAATAAAATTGATGTTGGAAGTCTGAAGGCGCCCCGCCTTGATTTCGCCATCGTACCAGTCGGCGGCTTGGCGCGAGCGGGCGACGATGCGACTGGCCGGAATGATGGCCAGGTAATGCGTCGGCAGAAAATGAAACGCACGCCCCTGCCCCGGCGTCGTTGCCGCAGTGATTGTCCCGGATTCCGCCAGCAGAAAGTCGGCAAACCCAATCGCCGCGTCCGCATCTGCGGCCGCCTTCAAGTTCGCCTCCCGGCCCGCCCCTGGAGTCCAATAGGTCGGGACCGGCTGAACCTGCTGGCGCCAGTCCTCCAGGCCAAAGCGCTGGTAAGCGTCACTGGTCGGCAGCAGCAAGGTCTTCGCCGCCTTAGCCTGAATAAACGCATCAAGGGCAGCCGGCAGCCCCGCCGTATTCGTGGTCTGGTACCTCACGTGGACGGCCTCACTGTTTTGTTTGGCCAGCGCCGCCAGTTCCGCAGGGGTTTTGTCCGCCAGCGTGGTCTCAGGCAAATCATTCACTGGCACCAGCGGGTGATCTTGAAGCTGGTGCCGCGGCCTACCCGACTTGGCTGCGAGCCCATCCAAGAATGCTTCACGCTCAGTCATCTTGCTTTGCCTCCTGCTCCTTGTGGTGCTGCTTGAACCAGCTCCGGAAGTTCTCACTGTGCTTGGGCATCTCCGGCAGATCTCGCACATCGGTCCAGCCCTTGGCCATGGACGGTGCTTTTCTGATGATGCCTTCCGGGTACTCGTTTTCGACTGTGATTGGGGCGTGCTTCGTCAGCGGGGCCATGGCCACGTGATCGGCCGTCAGGGCCATGCGAAACATCGCCGGTGTCGAGGTCGCGACCCCAATGCCCTTCATGATCACATTGTTGAACGACTTGTCCGTGTGCAGCTTGTTCATCATCACTTCCCGGTGCTTGATCAGCAGCTCATGAAGCGGAATGCGAACCGGACAAGTTTCGGTGCAGGCCCCGCACAGGCTCGAGGCAAACGGCAAATCGCCGAACTGTTCGTAACCGCGCAGGACTGGCGACAACACCGCCCCTATTGGGCCTGGGTAAATCGAGCCGTAGCCGTGACCGCCGATGTGGCGATAAACGGGGCAAACATTCAGGCAGGCGCCGCAGCGAATGCATTGCAGAACGGGCTCAAACGGGGTCCCCAGCGCGTTGCTGCGGCCGTTGTCCACAATCACTACGTAGAAGTCCTCAGGCCCATCGCTTTCGCCGCTGACCTGGCGCGTAGAGAAACTGCAGTACGAGGTCAACTTCTGGCCGACCGCCGAACGCGCCAGCATATTGTCCAGTACCTCGGCCTCCTTAAGGCTTGGCACCAGGCGCTCCATCCCCATCACGACCACCTGGGTCTTCGGAATCGCCATGACCAAATCCGCATTGCCTTCATTGGTGACCAGGTTGATCAGCCCGGAATCCGCTACGCCGAAGTTGCATCCGGTAATGCCCATGTCGGCCTTCAGAAACGAGGCACGCAGATACTTGCGGGCAAAGCGGGCGAGGTGCTGCGGATCATTATCGCCGGTGTAGCCGAGCTTTTGAAAAATGGTCCGGATCTGATTGCGATTCTTGTGCAGGGTTGGGAAAACGATGTGAGTCGGTTCGTCCCAGTCGTCCTCCTGCAAAATAAACTCCGCCAGATCAGTTTCCAGCAGGGACAGGCCTGGAATCTTCAGCAGCTCCTTATCCAAATCGATTTCGGTGGTCACCATCGACTTGGACTTAACGACGTGGTGCACCTGCTTTTCTTCCGCCAAACGTTTGATGAAGTCACTGGCCTCTTTGTCGGTTTTGGCGAAAAAGACGTGGCCGCCGCGCTTTTCGATGTTATCTGCAAACTCCTCGAGGTAATCCGGCAGATAACGGATCACATGCTGGCGGATCTGCTCGCCCAGATCTCGCCACTGCTCCCAGTGGCCAAGCTCGTTGCGCGCAGCCGTGCGCTTATCCCACTGAGCGTCTTGAGCCTTGGCCACCGCCTTTTGCATAAATTTGTCCTGTTCGGATTCTTTAAGACGGGTCAAGAACGGCTCGTCTGAGGTTTTGATGGTCATGCACCCACCTCCTTCTTCACATCACTTTGGGTGTAACCCTGGTTGTAGCCACCAGCGTATAGCTCATCTCGGTCTTCCGCCGGCGCGTACTTGATCCGGCTTGGATCGACGTTGTGATTGAGAACTTCGGCGATGTGCATGATCTTGATCTTTTCGCCGCGCCGGTTAAACCGGCCGGCGATGTTCATCAAACACGCTGGGTCGGCAGAAATTAGAACGCTGGCACCGGTCGAGATCACATCGTCGACTTTCTCGTCGACCATCTGCTTGGAGATCTCAGGCTCCTTGACGGAAAACAAGCCGCCAAAGCCGCAGCAATTCTCAAGGTGCGGCAGCGGTACCATCTTCAGATTCTTCACGTGATCGAGCAGCACAGATGGACTGGTGCGTTCACCCAACAATCGCGTCATGTGGCACGAGCGATGATAGGTCGCCGTGGCAGCCAACTCAGCGCCGGCATCGAGCACACCCAAGACCCGGTAAAGGAACTGAGAAAACTCCCAGGTCTTGGCCGCGACCTGCTTTGCTTTTTCAGCGTACTCAGGGTCGTCCTTCAACTGGACTTGGAACTCCCGCAGCATATTGACGCATGAACCGGCCGGCCCCACGATGTAATCCGCATCAATGCTCAGCAGGGCATCAATCTGGTTCTTGAAAACCGGCTGAGTCTCCTTGACGTAGCCGGAGTTAAACGTCGGCTGCCCGCAGCAGATCTGTTTGACTGGCATTGCGGTGTCACAGCCGAACCGTTCCAACACCTCCACCATGGCCTTGCCGACATTGGGGAAAAACAGGTCGACGATACAGGTGGAAAAAATCACAACTTTCATTGCTCACCCCTCCAAAGCGCTGTCCCCACACAGCAGTCCTAATTAGATTGATTCCAATGTCAGTATACTCCCTATCAGGTGATTTAGGGGCAAAGAGTCGCGCAACATCGTTATTTTTCTGGATCCAAGAAAATTCGTGAAAGCATTTTCAAAAAATGCCGTTTTTCTTTCATTTTGCTGTGTTAGTCCAGGTTGTGTTTGTGAAATTGGTCTCAGACAGTTTTGCTTTGTGCGTTATTTCATTAGTTGAAACCGCTTGCATTATTCACAAACCTTGTTTACTATTTTCTTATCGCTTGATAAACTAGACAGCATGTCACTGCAATTTTCAGAAAATTCAATGGAGGCAGTAAAATGACTTACGATCTTTGGACCCGACTCTTCGCAGAGTTCATGGGTACCGCCATTATGGTTGCACTGGGCAATGGCTCAGTCGCCAATGTGGACTTAAAAGGGACCAAGGGCAACGGTTCCGACTGGATGCTGATTGCTGTGGGGTATGGCGCCGGCGTCATGATCCCGGCGATGATGATTGGCGGGATCTCAGGCAACCATATCAACCCGGCGTTCACGATTGGCCTAGCCGTTGCGGGCATGTTTCCGTGGGCGGAAGTCGTCCCTTACCTGCTCGCCCAGTTTGCCGGCGCCATGTTCGGCCAGCTTTGGGTGGTGGCGGCGTACAAGCCGCACTACGACCTGACGACTGATCCCCGGCACATTTTGGGAACGTTCTCGACCATCAACGCCACCTCGAGCAAGCTCAACGGCTTCGTCAATGAATTTATTGGGTCGTTCATTCTTTTCTTCGGTGCGCTCGGCATCACCAAGGCGCCATTTTTCCAGAATAACCTCGGCACCGCGCACATGGCCCTGGGCTTTCTGGTCGGGACCCTGGTCGCTTCGTTTGGCGGCCCCACCGGACCGGCGCTGAACCCCGCGCGTGACCTCAGCCCTCGCATCCTGCACGCGCTGCTGCCACTGAAGCACAAAGGCTCATCAGACTGGGGCTACGCCTGGGTGCCTGTGGTTGCCCCCATCCTCGCCGCCATTTGCGCGGTACTGTTGTACAAGAGCGTCTTTCTGCGCGGCTAAATGGGAGCGGTCTTAATCCAATCGACACGCCACCCAAAAGCGCCTGTTGCCGGTGAAATTCACTGGCAACAGGCGCTTTTCATTGACTGGAATCTAACGACCGAACCGGCGGGTGAGCTCTGGCGCCGGCTGACCATTTCGCAGGTAATACGTCACGGTGAACTGCGCATCAGTCGCCTCAATCACAGCGTAGGTGCCGCCAAGCGATGCAAATTCGCCGCGCGGCTGACTAATGCTGCCAGGGTTCAGCACTAGAATGCCTTGATGCATTTCCACGCCCAACTGGTGCGTGTGACCAAAAATTGCCACTTGCGCCTTCGCCTTTGCGGCCGCCTCAATCAGCAGCTTCAGGGTGAAGCCAACACTGAACCGGTGGCCATGGGTCAGAAAAATGGTGAGCCCCGCAACATCAAGCGTGCGCGTCATTGGGAAGCCCTGGTCAAAATCCATGTTGCCGCGCACGGCCTGGTAATGATTGAAAATCGGGTCGTCGGCCGCAAACTCGGAATCACCAGCGTAAAGGTAAGCATCGGCCTCTGGTTGCTGCGTCAAAATGTCCTCGAGGATCTGATGATCCCCATGCGTATCACTCACTGCGACCAGTTTCACGTTCTTAGTCCTCCTTGTACCAGTCTCGCCACTTGGCCTCAAGCGCGCGCATCGCGTTGCCGCGGTGGCTGATTTGGTTTTTTTCGCTTTGGCTCAATTCTGCCATGGTTTTACCCAGCTTTGGCAGGTAGAAGTACGGGTCGTAGCCGAAGCCGTTATCACCGCGCGGGACGCCGGTGATGCGGCCCTGGACACTGCCATCGACCACCAAGTCTTCGGCCGGTCGGTTAGGTTTAGCAAACACCAGCGTCGTGTGAAACGTTGCCGTCCGTTTCTCAGCCGGAATGTCGGCTAAGTTGGCGATCAGCTTGGCGTTATTGGCCGCGTCATTGTGCCCTGAACCGGCGTAGCGTGCGGAAAAGACCCCAGGAGCGCCATCCAGCGCGTCAACCATCAGACCCGAATCGTCCGCCACCACTGGCAGCTCTAAGGCCTTCGCGTAGCCGTCAGCCTTGAGCCGCGCGTTTTCTTCAAACGTTTTGCCGGTTTCAGGCACTGTGGCCACGGCCGGAAAATCAGCCAAACTTTTGACCGTCAGACCGTCCGCCTCAAACATCGCGGCCAGCTCCTTGACCTTGCCCTGGTTTTTAGACGCAATCACCACCGTTTTGAGCGCTGCCGGCTGCACATCAGTCGGTTCCTGATCAATGACGACCCGGCTCGCCGCCACTTTCAGCTTTAGCCAGTTACCGGCGATCAGGTTGAACATTTTAGCGTTACCTGTGGTGTAGAACTGATTCGTCGCCGGCTGACTGCCATCCGCGGCCAAGCCGAAGTAGTCAAGCAGCATCGACACCTCGCTGACCGTTTCGGCGCCGGAATCGATCAACGTCACGTCATCGCCCATCACGTTCTGAATCAGCGGCCGCAGCAACGGATAGTGCGTGCAGCCCATCACCAGCGTGTCAATGCCCTGGTGCAGCAGCGGCCTGAGGGTCTCCGCCACCACGCGCTTAGCCACCGGCGAAGTCATTTCGTTTGATTCCACCAGCGGCACAAATTTAGGCGCGGCCAGCTCGGTCACTGTGACCTGAGCGGCCTTGCCGTGAATCGTATCGGCATAGGCGTGGCTGCGCACTGTACCTTCCGTACCGATGACCCCGATGTGATTGGTTTTCGTTGCCTTGATCGCGGCGCGGGAACCAGGCACGATCACCCCGACGACCGGGATATCCAGCTTGGCCCGCACATCGGGCAGCGCCGCCGCAGTGGCGGTGTTGCACGCGATCACTAGCATCTTGATGTGCTTTTGCAGTAGAAAATTGACCATTTGCCAGGTGAATTCACGCACCTGGGCGGCCGGTCGCGGACCATACGGTAGCCGGGCCTGATCGCCGAGGAACACGACACTTTCGTTGGGCAACTGGCGCAAGGCTTCCCTGACCACGGTCAAGCCGCCAACGCCGGAATCGATGAACCCAATAGGTTGGTTGTTCATTATTTGCCTCCGTCTGAAAAGTTCTGAACCTTTATTGTGCGGCTATCCGATAAAAATTTCAAGACGGTGCCGTCTACGCTGTTTTTCCCTGAAAAATTTCGCTATACTGAAAAGGAATGCGGCGCCTAGGCGCTGCCTGAGGAGGGTGCTCATGGCCAAAGGAACATACAAAGATCTACTGTCGATGCAGGCAGACGGGCCATTATTCGGCCAGCTAATGCTGCGTGACCTGTTGCTGCCGGACCTGCTTGGCCAGGAAACTGCCAACATTGCCTACTGGGCCGGGCGCGATTTGGCGCGTAAACTGCCTGTGACGGAAGAGGATCTGACTAAACTGTTCGCTCAGGTGGGATTCGGGACGTTGACGCCGACAACGGCTAAGAAACAGGAACGTCATTACCTGCTGACTGGCACCGTCGTGGAAACGCGCATCGCCAACTTTGACCATCCCGACTTCCGCCTCGAGGCTGGCTTTCTCGCCCAAAGTCTGCAGCAGATCCTCGGCATTGTGGTGGAAGCGAACCCGAGCGTCGATGCCCACAAACGCCAGGTCGACTTGACGGTGGCCCTTGACCCCAAGTCCGAGCAACCGGTCTCGCCAACATCGCTGCAGTTATGAGCCCTAATAGACGCTAAACTAAAAAGTCTAGGCAAGCGCACATCGCGTCTGCCTAGACTTTTTTGGCGGTTAAGCCGGGGTCTTCGTGTACTTATCCAAGACGTTGTTGAGCTGGTCCTTGGTCTGATAACCAACCAGCTTCTCAACGACCTCGCCGTCCTTCTTCACGATCAAGGTCGGGATGGCCATGATGCCAAAAGCACCTGGGGTCTCAGGGTTTTGGTCAACGTCCATCTTGGTGAACTTAACGTCTGAACGATCCTTTTCCAGCGACTCGATCACTGGGCTCTGCATCTTGCAAGGGCCACACCAAGTTGCCCAGAAGTCGGTCAAGGTGACGCCGGTGTCGGTTTCCTGCTTAAAATCCTGATCACTTACTACTTTAACCATAACGATTCCTCCTCGTCTAATTCAAACTACGCTATCGCCTGTCCTCTTACTATTCGTAACCATTGTAGCATGACCGTCAAGCGGATTCAACTAAATTGCCTGCAATTAACTACTTAAACTGCACAATGGTCGCGCCGGAGCCGCCCGCATTCTGCGGAGCAAAGCCGAACTTCTTCACCTGGGAATTGCGACGCAGGTACTCAGTCACCCCGTTGCGAATTGCCCCGGTTCCAAGCCCGTGAATGATGGTGACCTGAGGATACCCAGCCAACAGCGCCGAATCGATATAACGGTCCAGCCGCGCCATGGCGTCCTCGTAGCGCACGCCGCGCAAATCCAGCGTGGTATCAGGGCCACTGGCCGCCCCGCCCTTGACAATGGCCACACGCCGTTTGGGTTCTTGTTCCGTGGGCTCTGCGACCTTTTCCAGATCCGAGGTTTTAATTTTCATCCTCAAGATCCCCAGTTGCACGTTCCAGTGCGTCTTGTCTACTTGGTCTAGCAAATCACCGGTTTGATCATAAGACAGCACCCGGACACGGTCGCCAGGGTGCAGCGCCAACTTTTTCTTTTCACGGCGCAGCACCTTGTTCTTAGGCTGCGGCTGATCCTGATGCAACTGCTTCAAGCCAGTTTTGGCGGCGATCAGCTGATTTTCCTTCACACTGCCGCTGCCAGCTTTTTGCATCTGACGCAAATCACGGATGATCTTGTCGGCTTTCTTCTGGGCCTTTTCCACCATCACGTTGGCCTGGTCACGCGCCTTGGCCAGCTGAGCTTCGCGCTCTTTTTCAAAGGCGGTGTAAGCAGCCTGTAAATCAGCAAGCAGTTTCTGGGCCGCATCCGTGTCTGCCCGAGCCGCTTTGTACTCCGTTTCGGCGGCCTTGCGCTGACTTTCCAAATCTGCGATCATGTTGTTCAAGTCGTGACTGTCATCTGCGATCAGCGACTTGGCGCGGTCAACAATCGCATCGTCCAGCCCAAGGCGCCGAGAAATATCAAACGCATTTGACCGCCCCGGCACGCCGATCAGCAACCGATACGTGGGCTGCAAAGTCGCGGCATCAAACTCCATCGAGGCATTGATCGTGCCCGGGGTGTTGTACCCGTAAAGTTTCAGCTCCGGATAATGGGTCGTTGCAACCACGTCGGCGCCAATCGTGCCGACCTCGTCCAAAATGGCGATCGCCAGCGCCGCGCCTTCCTGCGGATCGGTCCCAGCCCCCAGCTCATCGAACAGGACCAGTGCCTGATCGTCCAGGTGGTCAAGAATGTCAACAATGTTGGCCATGTGACCGGAAAAGGTGCTGAGGCTTTGCTCAATGCTTTGCTCATCGCCGATGTCGGCGAAAACGTCCGAGAACACACCGATGGTACTTTCCTCGGCTGCCGGAATGAACAGGCCCGCCTGGCCCATCAGCTGCAAGAGCCCCAAAGTCTTCAGCGTGATGGTTTTCCCACCGGTGTTCGGGCCGGTGACCACAATGGCCTGATAGTCCTTGCCGATCACGATGTCGTTAGGCACGACCTTATGTGGGTCCAGCAGCGGGTGGCGCGCCTGGAGGATGTCGACCTCATTTTTTGGCGACACGAGGGGCTCGGTCGCCTTGATTTCCCGGGCATAGCGGGCCTTGGCATTGATGAAGTCGAAATGGCCCAGCACCGCCGCATTACGGGCGATTTGCTTACTGTATGGCGCAACCGTTGCGGAGAGCTCCGCCAGCACGCGCGCAATTTCCTGCTGCTCCTCGATTTGCGCCTCGCGCAACCGGTTGTTCATCTCCACGATGGCTTGGGGCTCGATGAACAACGTCGCACCAGAAGCACTTTGATCATGCACAACGCCGGCGACTTGACCGCGTGAATCGGACCGCACCGGCAGAACAAAACGGTCATCGCGCAAGGTAATGATCGGATCGGATAGGTACTTTGCCATGTTGCCGTGGATATAAGAATCCATCCGACTGCGAATGTTGGCCTCCAGCTGCCGAATCTGATTGCGAACGGTCCGCAACGTCTCGCTGGCCTCATCGGTCAGGTTGCCTTCTTCGTCCACTGCTGTATACAGGCGCCGTTCCAGTTCAGGCAGGACCGTCAACTGCTGCTGAAGCGTGTACACGCGCCGCAGTTCAATTTTGTCAGTGAGGTCAGTTAAAAAATCATCCACCGCGCTGACGCTGCGCAAGACCCGTGTGAGCTGCGCCAGCTCCTTGCCGTTCAGCGTGGCACCGATGTCAACGCGCTTCAGTGCCGGCCCGACATCGCTCAGCTCAGGCAGCGGCATGCCACCTTTAAGGCGTAGAATCGACGCCCCGTCCGCGGTTTCGTCCAGGGCCTCTTGCACCTTTGCGCGGTCGGCCGTCGGGGTCAGCGCGAGGGCCCGCGCGTGGCCAGCCGCCGTCACGACATCCTTGGCCAAAGCCGCTTTGATCTGGTCAAACCCAAGGGTGCTCAAAATTTTTTTATTCATGCTTAGACTCCTTAAAAATGCGAAAAACCAGCACGCAATGATGTGCTGGTCGTTAAAGCCAAAGTGCCGTGACCCAGTTTGTCAGACCCAGCGAGTACCGGACAATCGTGCGGGCCAGAAACGAGTTTGCCAACATGTTCTGGAGACCGGCCAAAGGAATGAGCGCCACCACATAAAGGACCAAGAAAAGGAACACGTAGCCCATCACCAGGTTCAGTAAGCCGCCGGTGATGAAACTGGCACGGTCCGCCTTGCGGTACTTCAGGTCGTGGACCCACAGCGCGCCAAACCGCGTCAGCAGCCACCCGACTGCCAGCACCAGCAGAAACGCGATGCCGCGGTAAAAGGCATCATCCAGTGTCAGCCCGACCCGGTTCGAGAAGAAAACAAAGTGGCTGGACTGAGTGGCCGAAGGGTACGGGACCCAAAGCGAAAGCAGCTTGGCGACCGGCTGGTAAAGCAGCGCCGCCAGGCCCAGGCTCACTAAGTAACCGCCGACGTGAACTAACTGAAGCCACAGCCCCCGTTCAGCGCCTGCGTAAAAGAAATACGCCAGAAAGACGATGATCGCAAAGCTAAGCATCCGGCTCCTCCGTCTTTTGCTGGGCGGCCGCCTGATCCACCTGGTCGGAAAGCGCATTGAACGCCAACAGCACCGCTGCGTCTTCCTTCGTTAACTTGGGCGAGGCCTCACGCAGTGCCGCCAGGCGCTGATTCAACAGCGTAGTGACCGCCTCAAAGTGGGCAGTCGTCCCCGGCCCAATGATCGTGTATTCTTTTCCGTCAATCACAGCTTTGAACCGCCGCTTGCGTTCAGCCATTACTGGTCCCCTTCCGTAAAAAAACCGCGCCCCATCACTGCGGCGCGGTGCATTGGTTATTCGCCGTCCTCATCCTCATCGGCCAAGAAGGTATTGAGCACCTCTTCGACCATGTCCCATTCGTCGTCGTCTTCGATGGGGTAAAGATTCCCCGAGCTGGCGTCGCCGTTTTCGTCTGGGGTGAAGGAAAAGGCTTGAATATCAACCTCTTCATCGTCGCTGGCGCTTTCTGGATACAACAACACGTAACTCTTGCCGTAATCCTCTGAATCGAAAGTGAAAAGCACCTGATATAATTCTTCGTTGCCTTTATCGTCGATCAGCGTGATCTGCTGCTGGTCGTCGCCTTCGTGCACATGGTTATTCTTGTCTGCCATGATGGCCTCCTTGTTAGCGGCTGTGAAGATCTAGGTAATTCTGCAAAATCAGCTGTGCCGCCAGTTTGTCGATGACTTGTTTTTGTCGTTTACGTGAGGCATCCGCCTCTTCAATGAGCATCCGACTCGCTTCGACGGTCGTCAGCCGCTCGTCGGTGTACGCGACCGGCAACTTGAACCGGTCGGCCAGCATCTGCCCGTACGCCTTCGATTTCTCGACGCGCGGACCTTCGGTGTTGTTCATGTTCTTGGGCAGGCCCACAACAAAGTTGGTCACCTCGTACTGGGTGACCAACTCCGCAACGCGGGCGAGGCCAAATTCTTCCTTGTCCTCGTTGATGCGAATGATTTCAAGTCCCTGAGCCGTCCACCCCAAAGGATCAGAAATCGCGACGCCCACCGTGCGTGACCCCACATCCAGTCCCATGTAGCGCACTACTTTTTCTCCTTGCCGAGGTAGTTGCGAACAAGCTCCTCAATGATCACGTCGCGTTCGTATTTGCGAATCAAGTTCCGCGAGTCGTTGTACCGCGGAATGTAGGCCGGATCTCCTGAGATCAGGTAGCCGACAATCTGGTTGATCGGGTTGTACCCCTTCTCCTCCAGCGACTTGCTGACCGTCTCCAGCGTCTCATGAATGTTTTTCGGATTATTCTCCGGAAAATCAAAATGAACGGTTTGATCTAATGTGCCCATTTTCAACACCTCTATCCCTTCCAGCTAGCCTCTATTTTACTTGAAAGCCGGTTAAAGTACAACGTTCCGTCAAGGCCGCCACGAGTCGCCTCGGGCTTGATGTGCCAGCCATTGCGGCCGTGCGACCAACGGCGTGTGCGTTACATTTTCATTGCAAACAAAAGCCGCGGCGCCATGACGCCGCGGCTTTTGAACTCATTCAGCCTTGTCACACTACTTAGCTGCCAGCGCCTCTTGCGCCTGCTTCAGGGCTGATGGGATCCCCTCTGGCTTCTTACCACCGGCCTGAGCCATGTCCGGCCGACCGCCGCCACCGCCACCGATGGCCGGCGCAATGGCCTTGATGAGGTCACCGGCCTTCACACCCTTAGCAATGGCAGCCTTGGAAGCGCCCACCAGCAGGCTGACCTTGCCGCCGTTGGCCGTCGCCAAGACCAGCACGTCAGACGCATCCTTATCGCGCCACTGGTCAGCCAAATCACGCAGTTCCTTCATGCCAGCCACCTTGAGCTGCTTGGCGATCAGGGTAAACTGACCGGCCTTTTCCGCATCGTCGAAGATGCCGGCCGCCGCTTCATTTGCGAGCTTGGCCTGCAAACCTTCGACCGTCTTCTGGCTGGCCTTAAGTTCCTGCTGCAAGCTTTCGACCTTAGCCGGGACGCCGTCCACGTGATCGATTTTAAGCGTCCGCGCCGTTTGGGCCAGCTCGTCTTGCTGCTTGGTCAGGTAGTCGTACGCCTCTTTGGACGTCACGGCCTCAATGCGCCGAATGCCGGCGCCAATTCCCGACTCGCCGGTGATTTTGAACAGGCCAAGCGCGGCGGTGTTGGTCGGATGCGTGCCACCATCGAACTCACGGTTAAAGTCCCCAATCGTCACAACGCGGACGGTTTCGCCGTACTTATCGCCGAACATCGCGATGGCGCCTTGCTTCTTGGCCTCTCCAATCGGCATTTCCTTCCACGTGATCGGCAGCTGCCGCCAGATCTGTTGGTTGACGACGGTTTCGACCTCCCGCAGCTGTGCTTCGGTGACCTGCCCAAAGTTGGTGAAGTCAAAGCGCAGATAGGTCGGCTCGACCAGCGAGCCCGCCTGGTGCGTGTGCTCGCCCAGAACCTGCCGCAGGGCCTGATCCAGCAGGTGCGTCGCGGTGTGGTTCATGGAAACCTTCTTACGCCGTTCGACATCGACCTTCAGGGTGTAAGTCTCGCCCTTCTTCAGGGTGTTTTCGACCTCAACCGTGTGCAGATTCTGGCCGTTGGGCGCATGCTGCACGTCAGTGACCTTGGCCACGACAGCGCCAGTGCCATCGACGATTTCGCCGTGGTCGGCCACTTGGCCACCCATTTCCGCGTAAAACGGGGTCTGGTCAAAAATCAGCTGGGCCACGCCGCCGGTGACCCGGTCTTGTTCCTGATCATCCTGAATCAGGTCAGTCAGCTTGGCATCGTCCTGCAAATCAGTCCAGCCAGTGAACTTGCTGGGGGTCTTGATGGCCATCAGCGTCTTATCCTGACTGCCCATCGACTGCGCGTCCCCGCGTGCGGCCCGCGCGCGCGTGCGCTGGGCCTCCATATTCTTTTCGTAACCCTTCATGTCAACGTCAATGCCTTGATCCTCGGCAATCTCCTTCGTTAGCTCAACGGGGAAGCCGAACGTATCAAACAGCTTGAACGCAGTTGCCCCGGGCACCACAGTTTCGTTATTGGCTTTCAGGTCCGCAATGGTTTGGTTCAGCAGGCTCAGCCCCGCGTCCAAGGTCTCGGCAAACCGATCCTCTTCAGACCGAATGACCTTCTGGATAAAGGCCTTGTTCCGGTTGATCTCCGGGTAATAGCTTTCCATAATGTCACCAACCACCGGCACCAGTTTGTACAGGAACGCATCCTTGATGCCCAGCCGGCGGCCATTGACGGCCGCGCGCCGAATCAGGCGGCGCAGCACGTAGCCGCGGCCCTCGTTGCTGGGCAGAGCGCCGTCGCCAATGGCAAAGGTGACTGTGCGCGCGTGGTCCGCAATGATCTTGAAGGCCACGTCGTCGCGGCCGCCGTTGCCGTAGGTCTTGCCGGCCGAAAGCTTTTCAGTCGCCTTGATGATCGGCAGGAACAGGTCGGTCTCGAAGTTGGTCTTGGTGCCTTGGATAACTGACACCAGGCGTTCAAGCCCCATCCCTGTATCAATATTCTTGTGCGGTTGGTCGACGTAGCGGCCGTCCGGCAAGTGGTTGTACTGAGAGAACACGATGTTCCAGATTTCCTCGTAGCGCTCGTTTTCACCACCAGGATAACTTTCCGGATCATCTTCCGGCAGATTGTTGAAGCTTTGACCCCGGTCGTAGAAGATTTCGGTATCCGGACCAGAGGGTCCTTCACCAATGTCCCAGAAGTTGTCCTCTACCTCGTAAATGTGCGAAGCCGGCACGCCGGTCTTCTCCCACAGTTCCTTGGCGTCTTTGTCCTTCGGGTAAACCGTCACGTAAAGCTTATCCTTGTCCAGACCAAGCCACTTGTCCGACGTCAGAAATTCCCACGCCCACGGAATGACCTCTTTTTTGAAGTAGTCACCAACACTGAAGTTGCCGAGCATTTCGAAAAAGGTCAAATGCCGCGCTGTTTTGCCGACGTTTTCAATATCGTTGGTGCGAATCGACTTCTGCGCATTCGTGATCCGCGGGTTCTTCGGGATCACCGTGCCATCGAAGTATTTCTTCAACGTCGCGACCCCGGAGTTGATCCACAAGAGCGTCGGGTCGTCCACTGGGATCAGGCTGGCACTGGGCTCAACCGAGTGACCCTTGGACTTGAAAAAATCAAGAAACATTTGGCGAATTTCGCCGCTTGAAAGTTTTTTCATGCTGTCCTCCTTGGCAAAAGAAAAAACACCGCTGCATTCCAAGGACGCTTGCGCGCGGTACCACCTTGGTTGCAACGATGTTGGTCGTTTACCACTTCATTAATTGATTATCGTCTTCAGATCAGGGAGCACAAACGTCTGTCCCTATCGCCTCACAGCACCCGGTGACTTTCTGAAAGTGGGCAACACGTTTGCATATCCTAACAAAGATTCATTATACGAACCGAGTTAGACGGTGTCAACAGGTCACCGGTCAGGCCTACTGTAGCTCGACCTTGGCGATTTTACGGTAGCGCATGGTCTTAAAGGCCCCAGGCCGCGTGCGATAAAACTGCGACAGGGGCAGCAGCGCTTGGACGGTTGCCCCGGCCGAAACAGCAGCGCTTTTGGCAAAGGCACTGCGCACCAGCTCGGCGCCTTTGCGCGCGACTGGCACAGTCAAGCCAAAACGGTTCGGCACGTACCGCATCCCCGCTTCGGGCAGCCGATTACCCCAGCCAAACAGCGAATCCAGCCCACCGCCCATCAGGTACTCGTACTCGCGCTCATCCGGCAAAGCAAAGCCAAACCCGGAAAGGCGCTTGACTAAACCCGCCTGGTCCCAGTCCCGCTTCACGGCAACCTGATAGGTGTGTTCGCCGGCCAGCCGCAACACCACGGTCGCGTTCTCCAGGCGAGGCGCAAACGCGTCTGCGCGAGTCGGGGTCAGCCCCGCCGCTTTTGGCCGCAGCAGTGCCAGCACCTGATTCTTGATCGGGACGTAGGCAAAATGATCGCCGGAAAACACCTGAGTTGTCAGGTCAATCGTCCCGATCACTTCTTCCCCTGTGTTGACGCTTGTACGCGCCACCAGCATCGGCGGCATATCTCGCACTGCCGCCGGACTGAGGTGCTGCTGCGCGGTCGTCTTGCTCACCCCAAGCGCGTTTAACGTCCCCTGCATCTCAGCCGGGATCGGCTGCTTGACGCCCAGCGCCACGTGCCGCATCCCTGGAATAAACCGGAGCCACTCCCCGCCAATCAGAATGTCAAAGGTGTTCAGGTGATTGCCGAAATAATCCACCGCAACTGGCATGATGGCATCAACTGAAAGCAGCGGACTGAGAAAGTAGCGACTCAGCTGGCTCGCAATAAAGCGCTGACGTTCAGGTGCCAGTGCGTTCCATTCTGAAAGCATCAGTTCAACTTTTGGCATGGGACCCTCCTTTAAATGCGATGGTTACCGGAGTAGCGACGACTACTGCTGCGTCTTTTTGGCCTTGCGGGCGGACCGGGCAGAATTGCGCTTCTCGACCCGGTTGTTGAACCAGGCCTCTTTTTCCGCCGCCTTGCGGATCTTCTTCTTGTAGCCTGGCATCTTTTTCTTGGCCTCCTTGGCGGCCATGCCGGCGATTTTGCCGGACACTGGGGTGGCCTTCTTCTGCCGGTGGATGCGGCGATTGCGATCATACGTGTCCACCAGCTCGCCGTTTTTCAGCGCTTTCGGGGTGAAGTGCACACCCATGTGCTCGAGCTCGGCGATTTGGGCTTCTTGCCCAGGCTCGTAAAGCGTGATGGCGGTGCCGGACTGGCCATTGCGCCCCGTCCGACCCACGCGGTGAATGAAGAACTCGTTGTCTTTAGGCAGCTCGGCGTTGATCACCAGTGATACCCCGTCGATGTCGATTCCGCGCGAAGCCAGGTCAGTGGCAACGACGTACTGGTACTTGAGCTCGCCGATCTGTTTCATCACCTGCCGCCGGCGCCTTGGCTCCACGTCGCCGTGGATCTTGGCTACTTTCAGGCCTTGATCCGTCAAGTACTTGTGAAGCGCGTCCACGTGCGTCTTGGTGTTGGCAAAAATCAGCACCAAGAACGGTTCCCCCATGGTCGCCAGCTTATAAATCAGCGCGTTGCGGTCGCGGGCTGGGACCTGAATCAGGTCATTCTGGACGGTGTCAGCAATCACCGTTTTGGGCTTGAGCTCGATCACCGTGGGGTTGGCCATATACTTTTTCAAAAACGGCTGCAGTTTTTGCGGAATCGTGGCGGAAAATACCGCCATCTGAAGATTCTCGCCAAACTGGCCGGCGATCTGGTCCACAGTCTCCAAAAAGCCCATGTCCAGCGTCATGTCCGCCTCGTCGACCACAAACATGGTCGCCGTGTATGCCGTCAGCGCGTGATCCGAGATCAGGTCAAGCAGCCGGCCCGGAGTGCCAATGGCCACTTGCGGCTGCTTGCTTTCTAGCTTACCTTCCTGGCGGCTCTTGTCCGTGCCGCCGACGTAACGCTGGATTCGCAGCTGCGGCTCAAACTGGGCCAGGTCGCTGGCGACTTCGTAAAGCTGATCGGCCAGCTCGCGCGAAGGCGCCGTGATCACAAGCTGCACCTCGTCTTTGGCCAGATCGATGCGCGACAGCAGCGGTAGCAAAAAGGCGTGCGTTTTACCAGACCCGGTCTGACTTTGGCCCACGACACTTTCGCCCCGCAGCAAAGCCGGGATCACTTTTTCCTGGATCGGCGTGGGCGTGTCGATGTGCTCAGCGTCCAGCGCCTTGAATAAAAATGGGGCTAACTGATATTGCTTAAATTGATTGGTCATGATGTCCTACTTTCGAAAATCCTGCGGTAAGCTCGTCTAGTTCTTTGGTGATCTGGGCAATCTCTGCTTGGTCCTCTGCCTTAGCCCCACTGGCGAGCGGATGCCCACCGCCGCGATGGGCCTTGGCCAGGCCATTAATGATTGGCCCCTTGGAGCGTAAGTTGACGCGGTAAGGCTCATCGCCTGCTTGCTCTACAAACAGCGCCCAGGCCTGGACTTCACCCAGTCGGCCCGGAGTGCCAACTGCGGCGTGGACCTCGTCAGGCTGCAGGCCGAGCTTTTCGGTTTCCGCAAGCGGGATTGTCACCGTCGCCGCGCCACTGTCTGAGATCGTCATGTGGTCGAATATGTAACTCTGCAACTTAGCCTGCGCAAAGGTCATCGCGTTCATGCGGTTGTTCAGGCCGGCCGGATCGAAGTCCTCTTCAATCAGCCGGGCCGCTGCCGCCAGCGTGTGCGGCTGCGTGTTGTTGAACCGGAAGCGGCCGGTGTCACCGACAATGCCTGCATACAGCAGGCGGGCGCTGGCCGCGGTCAGAAACAGTTTGCGCGTTGAACCCTGGATCAAGTCAAAAATCATTTCCGACACCGAGCTGGCATCCTCGTCGACCCACTGCAAGTCACCGTACGCGTCGTCATTTGGGTGGTGGTCGATTTTGATCAGCATGGCCCCACGGTCAAACCGGTCATCCGAGATGCGTGGCCGATCGGCAGTGTCGCACACGATCACCAGTGCGCCCTGGTAGGTGTCATCTGGCACCTCCTGCATCGTACTCAGCCAGTTCAGATCGCCGACCGGCCCACCGACTTGGTAGACATGCTTGCTGGGGTAGGCTTCGCGAATGGCCGCGGCTAACCCACCTTGAGAGCCCAAAGCGTCGGGATCCGGCTTCACGTGCCGGTGAATGATGATCGTAGCATAACTTTGAATGGCTTCTAGAATCTTTTCTTGAATCATCGTGTTGTCCTTTCCAATAACTGACAAGTGGTCAGCGCCAGGGCCGCCAGCATGCCGTCCGCTGACAGCGCCACTTCAAACACTGCGGTGTGCGAGTTCAGCTCCAACGTCTTCACTGCAATGTGAATCGTGGTTTCCAGCTGAATCGGGCGAAACGCGTGCAGTGAGAGTTGTTCAATCAACACGTTGCGGCGCCCCTGCGCGTTAAGAAAATGCGTCACGGCATAATTGACGATTTCATTCATGACGCCAAAGCTCAGCGTGCCCAGCTTGTTCATCATCATCGGAGTGGTCACCAGCGTGTAGGCCGCACTTTGCGCCGACTCGGAAGGTGCCGGCGTGACTGCCGTGGCAACCGAATCGGCAATCGTTGTCCCTTGAGAGTTGGTCCCAAGCTCCGCCAGCGCCGAGTACACCGATCCGCGCGTCACGATGCCCAGCAGCTGCCAGGAATCATCGACCACTGGCAGCACGGACAGGCCGTTGCCTTGCATCATGTGACCGACGGCAGTGACCCCTAAGTAAGGCCGCACCGTGATCGAATCTTTGATCATGACGCGCTCCAGCGCGGTGCTCGGCTTCTTGCCGGTCACCTGCTTTTTCCCCACCATGCCCACCAGGCGCCCGGCAGGCGTGACGATCGGTAAAGCAAAATCGCTGCGGCCGGCCCGCAACTTCGTGAAGTCCGCCACTGTCTGATCCGGCCGGCCGGTTTGGACCCCATCGGCCAGCGGCGTGTAAATAGCCGCAATCGTCAGGATATCCTGTTTGATGGCCTGGTCAGACAGTGCCCGGTTGATCATGGTCGCCACCGTGAACGTATCGTGCGTGGTTTGCATGACCGGCAGCTCCATCTCGTTGGCCAGCCGGATCACCCGGTCGGTCGTTGCAAAGCCCCCTGTGATCAGCACTGCGGCACCGTTTTGTAAGGCCAGCATTTGCGCGTCTTCTCGGTTACCGACGATCACCAGAGAATTTTTCGTGATGTAGCGCAGCATCTCGTCCGGCGTCATCGCCCCGATCACAAACTTGTCCAGGTGCTTCGCTAGTCCGGCAGAGCCACCTAAGATCTTCGCGTCGGTCAGCGATAGCAGGCCGCGAAAAGTCAGCGAATCAATATTGTTGAGCGGTTTTTGCTCGATGCGGATCGTCCCGACCCGTTCGATGGTTGACACCAGCCCTGTGGTTTCCGCCTCTTTGATTGCCCGGTAAGCTGTTCCTTCTGAGACGTGTTGCTCCCTGGCAACAGCCCTGACAGAAATCTTCGTGCCCACCGGCAAACTGCCGATGTAGGCTAGAATTTGTTCATGTTTGGTGGCCATAGACGACGCCTCGCTTCCTGCTTTTTCTGTAGTATAACACATGTCAAGCTGTTATACCGGCAGGTCGATATTCTCATACTGCTGGGGGTCAAGACCGGTCACCGTGATCCCGAGCAGGCGGATCTGCGCAGGCTGGTCCGTGTCCTGCGTCCACAGCTGCCAGGCCGCGTCGAGGATGGACTGCGCGGAGCGGAAATAATGGTCGGAAGTCTGGCGCCTGGTTTGCGTGTTGAATTCCCCATCCCGGACCTTCAACACCACAGTCTTGCCATGCATTTGCTTCTTGGCCAGGGCTTCAGCCACCATGCCCGCCAGCTTTTCCAGCTGAGCCCGCACCGCTGCCTCACTGGTCAAAAAGGCGCGGTAAGTCCGCTCCTTACCAATTGACTTGGCTGTGCGGACTAGGACGGGCCGGTTGTCGATGCCCAGCGCGTGGCGGTACAGCTCGTAGCCCATTTTTCCAAGCTTGGCGATCAGCCGGTCTTGACCATACGCACGCAGCGTGGCACCGTTCGTGATCCCCAGGTCCTGCAGCATTGGCGCGGTCTTTTTCCCGACCCCGCGAAATTCCTCAATTGGCAGTCGGTCCAAAAACAGCTGCGCCTGCTCCGGCAAAATCACTGTGCGCCCGCGCGGCTTGTTGTACTCAGAGGCCTCCTTGGCCAGAAATTTGTTGTACGACAAGCCAATCGAGCTGCTGAGCTGCGTCTGCTGACGAATCTGATCTTGGAGCCAAAGCGCCAGTTGAATCGTGGTGTTGAAATCATGGTTGGCCGTGACGTCAAGGTACGCCTCGTCCAAGGCCACAGGCTCGATCAGGTCCGTCACTTGGTGAAAAAGCTGATGGATCTGATCCGAAACGGCTCGGTACTTCTCAAAGTCCGGGGTCTTGAAGGTCAACAGCTTTTGCGGCACCAGCTTCAGGGCCTCGTTGGCCGGCATCGCCGAATGAACGCCGTACTGGCGCGCCACGTAATTCGCCGTGGTCACCACGCCTTTGCCGCCAGTTTGCCGCGGGTCATGCGCCATCACCAGCGCCCGGGGTTTGAGGCTGGGGTCGTCGCGCTCCTCGATTGACGCGTAAAAGGCGTCCATGTCGACGTGCACGATCTTGCGCGTTGTATCATTTTGCATTGGGATCTCAAGCACGTCGCCCCTCTCCTTTCCGGGCAAAAAGGCCGGCGCGCGGCCGACCTTGATCCATCATATTTAATCAGCCAGCTGCGTGTGCCGCGGCTGCCAATACCACTTATGATCACCGGGTTTGAGCAAGTCAAACGCTGCTTGGGGACCCATCGACCCCGCCTTGTAAGTGGGCATGGTCTTGTCATTCGCCCAGGCGCGGGTGATCACATCCACATAACGCCAAATCTGGGCCAGCTCGTTCCAGTGGTTAAAATTCGTCTGATCGCCGGCCAGCACATCGCCAATCAGGCGTTCATAGGCTTCCGGCGCATCGCTAACAGCCTGATCATCGTGGCGCATGTTGAGCCACTCGCGCTCAAGCGTGGCCGTCTCACCGAGTTTCTTGGCGTTGATCTCCAGCGTGTAGCCTTCGTTCGGCTCAATGTAAACCGTGAGCTGATCGCCAGGGGTGTGGCCGAACAGGCCGTCGCCGTCCTTAAAGGTGACCGTGACCTGCGTCGACTTGCGGGTCAGCCGCTTGCCGGTGCGAATGAAAATCGGCACGCCGGCCAGCTTCGGGTTGTCCGTCAGCATCTTCCCCGCCACAAAGGTATCCGTCAGCGAATCCGGCGCCACGCCGTCTTCTTCGCGGTAGCCAGGCACCTTTTTGCCATCCACAGTGGCAGAGGCATACTGAGCGCGGACAAAGTTCTGCCGTGCCTCGTCTTCGGTGTACCGGTGCAAGTCGTCGAAGGCCTTGGCCTTGACCGCGTGGATTGCCTCGGAAGTCAGCGCCTCAGGTTCATCCATAGTCAGGTAGGCGAGCAGCTGCATCACATGATTTTGCACCATGTCCCGCAGCGCGCCAGCCGTTTCGTAGTAACCGGCCCGCTCCTCGACCCCGACCGCTTCGGCCAACGTGATCTGAATATCTTTGATGTGATCCTTGTCCCAAACTGCCTTGAACCAAGGATTGGCAAAGCGCAGCGCCAGGATAGCCTGGGCCATGTCCTTACCCAGGTAATGATCGATGCGGTAAATCTGCTCTTCCTTAAACGTCCCGGTGATTGCGTCGTTTAGCGCCTTGGCGCTTTCGTAATCGTGACCGAACGGTTTTTCAATGATCAGCCGGTTGAAGCCGGTATTGGTCAACAGCGACTCCGACTTGAGGTGCGTCGCGATCGTGCTGAAGAACTTCGGCGCCATCGCCATGTAGTACAGGCGGTTGCCCCCCACTTCGTACTGTTCGTCCAACTTGGCCGCCAATTGTTTTAGGGTGACGTAGTGATCGGCGTCGGTGACGTCGTGGGATTGGTAATAAAAGTGCTTAGCGAAAGCGGCAATGGCATCTTGATCAGTGTTGCCCGCTTCTTTGACCGAATCACGCACGACCTCCTGATAATGGTCGTCGCTCCACGGCCGCCGCGCGGTCCCAATCACTGCAAAGTGGTCCTTCAATACCCCGTGCTGAAACAGGCCAAACAAGGCTGGGTACAGCTTGCGATGCGCGAGGTCGCCCGAGCCACCGAACATGATAATTACTGCATTGACTTCGTTACTCATAGTGATACTGCCACCGCTTTCAAAAAATGATTATAATTCAACAAAAATGTGCTCCGCACGGACCGGGTCAATGTCGAGCTCCTTGCCCGTCTCACGCTGCCGGATACGAATGGCCGAAGAGCTTTTGGCAATGACTTCAAAGTGGTCCTCGATCGCCAGTCCCAGACCGAAGACGTAATCGATCAGTCCCGGCTCGTCAACGATGCGCTCGATATGCCCTTGAGTGCCCACGTCGACCTGGCTCAGCGTGACGCGGCTTTGATCCAGGTAATGACCGTCGGCGTCGGGAATGACGCCGCCGTGCGGACAATACTTCGGGTTGCCAAGAAATTTCGCCATGCGATCGGCCATTTCCGGTGTCATCGCGTGCTCCAGCATTTCGGCTTCGGAGTGCACGTTATCCACCGGATAGCCTAAGTCTTCAGTCAAAAAGACTTCCCAAAGCCGGTGATTGCGCACTAAGGCCGCCGCCCGGCTTTGGCCGCTGGCGGTCAGCTTGATTCCTTGGTACGGCGTGTGGGTCACATAGTGCTGCTCGACCAATTTGGTGACCATCTCACTGACAGAGGCTGCCGAAACGTTCAGCCCGACCACAATCTGCTTGTTGGAGATCAGAGCCGTGTCACCGCCCAGTTCGAAAATCATTTTGAGGTAGTCTTCTTTATTTGGTGTCATACTCATCCTTACTTTCAGTTTATACACATTACCTATTATGCATGACTTGCACAAAAAAAACACGCCTTTCGACGTGTTCTTCCGGTTTCCCTAGACTTGTGTGAAGGCTTGAAATGGTTACTTGGTGCCCTCGCTTGAGGCGGTTCCTTCGTACTCATCGAGCACGATCTGCTTCATGTCGGCGATCAACGGCTCAACTGGGTTCGTGACCGTGCAATTGTCTTCGTAGGCCAGTTCGGCGATGCGATCAACGTTATCCAGCACGTCCTGCTTGGCGATACCCTGGTCCTTCAGGCTCATCTTGACGCCGACCCGGTGGGCCAAGTCAATGTATGCATGCGCAAAGGCTTCAACCAGCTCGGCGGTCGTGTCGCCTTTCAAGCCCAGGAAGCGGGCAATTTGGGCGTAATCTTCGTCGGCACGGAAGTAGTTGTACTTCGCCCATACGGCACGCTTCTTCGGCCGTGCGGCGTTGTAGCGAACGATGTGTGGGAAGGTGATCGCAATGCAGCGTCCGTGAGGCAGGTGGAAGGTCTGACCCAGCTTGTGCGCGATACTGTGGTTGATGCCCAGCAAGGCGTTGGCAAAGGCCATCCCGGCGATGGTCGAGGCGTCGTGCATCTTCGCTTTGGCTTCCAGATCGCCGTTGTAGGAGGCTTCCAAGTTTTCGAAGGCCAGCTTCAAGGCTTGCAGGGACAGGCCGCGCGTATAATCACTGGCCATGGTCGAGACAAAGCTTTCGGTGGCGTGGCAAATGACATCCAGCCCAGTGTCGGCCACAACCTTCGGCGGCACTGTTTCGATGAACTGAGAGTCAACTAGGGCAACGTCCGGGGTCAGCGCATAGTCGGCCAGCGGGTATTTGATCCCGGTGTCGGAGTCGGTGATGACCGCGAATGGGGTCACTTCGGAACCCGTCCCGGAAGTGGTCGGGATGCAGACCAGCTTAGACTTAGTCGGCTTCGGGAACTTATAAGTCCGCTTGCGGATATCCAGGAACTTCTGCTTGGCGCCGAAGAAGTCGCCATCGCCGTCGTAGAACAACCAGATGCCTTTGGCCGCATCCATGACAGAGCCGCCGCCGACCGCAACGATCGCGTCAGGCTTGAAGTCCTTTGCAATGGCTGTGCCCTTGTATACCGTGTTGGTCGAAGGATCCGGCTCAACGTCCAAGAAGGTTTGGATGTCGACTTTATTACTGCGGTTCTTCAGCACGTCTTCAACGATCCGGACATAGCCTAACTTCTCCATCCCACGGTCCCCAACAATCAGGACGCGGTCCAGGCCGTCCATCTTTTCGAGGTAACGAACCGAGTTGCGTTCGAAGTAAATCTTCGGCGGCAGCTTGACCCATTGCATGTTGTTGCGGCGCTTTGCCAGAGTTTTGATGTTAAGCAAGTCGATCGTCCCCACGTTGTGTGAAATTGAGTTACCACCGTACGAGCCGCAGCCAAGCGTCAGACTTGGAATCATTTCGTTGTACAGATCTCCGATCCCCCCGAAGGTCGACGGGCTGTTGACCAGCACCCGGCACGCCTGCATTTTATCGGCGTAATCCAGTGCCAGGTCCTGATCGGCGGTGTGGATGATGGCTGTGTGGCCCAGGCCGCCGATGTCGAGCATCGTTTCGGCCAGCGTGAACGCGTCCTCGTGGTCCTTAGCCTTCATCATGGCTAGAACTGGGCTCAGTTTCTCGTGTGACAGCGGGTAAGCATCCCCGACGCCCTTGAGCTCGGCAATCAGAATAGTGGTGTCTTGAGGAATCTCGATGCCGGCCCATTCGGCGATCTGCTGAACACTTTGGCCGACAATCCGTGGGTTGACCGCCATCTTCTCGGTGTTGATCACGGTCTCAGTGAACTTCTTCATGTCCTTTTGCTTAACAAAGTAAGCGCCCTGGGCCTGGAACTCTTTCTTAACGTCCGCGTAAATCGGCTCGTCCACGATAATGCCTTGCTCGGAAGCGCAGACCATGCCGTTATCGAAGCTCTTGGACAGCACAATATCGTTGACCGCCTGCTTGATGTTGGCCGTCTTTTCAATGTAGGCCGGCGCATTGCCCGCGCCAACACCTAAGGCAGGCTTGCCGCTTGAGTAGGCGGACTTGACCATGCCCGGGCCGCCAGTCGCCAGAATCGTCGCAATGCCCGGGTGGTGCATCAGGGCTTGGCAGGCCTCAATGCTTGGCTCAGCGATAAACTGCAACGCGCCTTCTGGCAGACCGACCTTCATCGCCTCGTCGCGAATCACTTCCAGGGCCTTAGCAGAGGACTTCTGCGCGCCTGGGTGGAAAGAGAAGATGATCGGATTACGGGTCTTGATCGCGATTTCCGACTTGAACATGACCGTCGAAGTCGGATTGGTGACCGGGGTGACCCCAGCGATGACCCCAATTGGCTCAGCAATCTTGGTCAAGCCGCGCTGCTTGTCCTCAGAAATGACGCCGACCGTCTTATCGTTCTTGATCGAGTGCCAAATTTCCTCGGTGGCGAACATGTTCTTGATGGCTTTATCTTCGTACACACCACGGCCGGTTTCCTCAACCGCCATCTTGGCCAGTTCCATATGGTGGTCCAGCCCGGCAATCGCCATGCGGTGCACGATGTGATCAATTTTGGCCTGATCATAGGTCTTCAGCACTTTGAGCGCTTCTTGGCCTTTTTTGACCAAGTCGTCGATCATCGCGTCGATGTCAGTTTGTGTCTCTGGCTTCTGTTTGAGCATTGATATCCCTCCACAAGTCTGTCAAAGTTTTTCGTTAACCATTTCACAAACAATAATATACAGGACCTATGTGAATTTGTAAACAAGTTTGAGTGAAAAATTTCACGGATTTGGTCTCGACCAGCGTTTATCCCCGGTAATAAAACATTTTCACAAAAAATTTCTTTAGTGACTGGATGAGCGTAACCGAATTCATTCATTAGATTTTGGCAAAAAAAAACTCCGCAACTGCGGAGTCTCGCTTCAGGCCTAAATTTACTTGTTCGTATCGTCTTGGTCATCGGCAGATGAATCGCCATCGCCTTCGGAGTACGGCTTATCGTCGTCACTGGAATCTTTAGCGGTGTTTGTCGTGGCGACCGGCGCCGGGGTCTCCCCTTGCGGCGTCACTGTGCGAATCGCCGAAAGGTTAAACGTCAGATAAACCCCGTCAAGATCCAAGTCTACCGTGTTATTGTTACGGTCGATTTTATCGATCACCCCGTGCAACCCGCCAATCGTGATGATCTTGTCGCCTTTTTTCAGGCCGCTAAGCATTTCTTGACGTTGCTGTTGCTGCTTTTTCTGTGGCCGCATCATGAAGAAATAGAAAAACGCAAACATGACGACGATCATTAGAATTGTAGATATACTTCCTGCCAAATTACGCACCTCGTTTTCTTATTGTTCATGGAACACTGTACCAAAGTTAAGGCTTGATAGCTAGTTCAGAAGTTCTTGGCGTTCGGCTTGAAGTACCCATACCGCGCGAAAAAGTCCTGCCGAAAATCGTTCAAAGCGTCTTCCGCGATTGCCTCGCGAACCTGCTTCATCAAATGTAGCAGGAAATAGACGTTGTGATAAGACGTCAGGCGCTCGCCGAAGCTCTCGTTTGCTTTGAGCAGATGCCGAATGTAAGCCCGGCTGTAATTGCGACAGGTATAGCAGTCGCAATTGTCATCAAGCGGCGTGAAGTCACGCGCGTACTGGGCGTTTTTGACGACCAGACGGCCGTACGACGTCATGACGGTGCCCTTGCGCGCAATTCGCGTCGGCAGGACGCAGTCGAACATGTCAATGCCGCGCAAAACACCATCGATCAGCGCATCAGGCGACCCAACCCCCATCAGGTAACGGGGCTTGTTGGCCGGCAGCATCGGCACGGTGAAATCGAGCACGTGGTTCATTTCCTGTTTCGACTCGCCGACGGACAAACCACCGATGGAGTACCCCGGGAAATCCAGGCTGACCAAGTCCTTCGCGCTTTGCGCCCGCAAGTCGCGGAAGCCGGCGCCCTGGACAATACCGAACAGCGCCTGGCGGTCGGGGTGTTGGTGGGCCTTGAGCCCGCGCTCAGCCCAGCGGCTGGTGCGCGCCACGCTTGCTTTAACGTAATCGTAGCTTTCAAAAAACGGCGGGCATTCGTCCAGACTCATCATGATGTCCGGGCCGAGTGCGTTTTCAATCCCGATCGCCTTTTCTGGGGACAAGAACATCTTGGCACCGTTCAGGTGGTTGCGAAAAGTCACGCCTTCCTCGGTGATGTCGCGATTTTTAGCCAGTGAGAACACCTGAAAACCGCCGGAATCAGTCAGCAGACCGCGATCCCAGTTCATGAACTTGTGCAGCCCGCCGGCTTCTTCAACAATGTCTTCCCCCGGCCGCAGCCAAAGATGGTAGGTGTTGGCCAGGATGACGCCGGCGCCCATCGTCTTGAGCTCTTCAGGGGCCAGCGTCTTCACCGTGGCCTGTGTGCCCACCGGCATGAACATCGGCGTCGGGAACGTCCCGTGCGGCGTGACGATTTCGCCAAGCCGGGCGCCGGAGTGCTTATCAATGTGTTTAAGGTGATATTCGAGTGCGGGCATAAAACCTCCTGGTAGACTTTGATTGCAGTGAGTAATGACACGGTGTTATAGTCACTACGAAGGACCCAGCTAGAGTGTCATACGTGATCGATTAATTCGATTAAGAGTTCCGCGCAGCGATGCGTTAAAAGAAAATCTGGTTGGTTGTCGTTTTCGATAGTGAGAATTTATCTGGGCCCTTCGCAATAAACCACGTGGTGCCGCCGCAGAGTGATCTGCGGCGGCTTTTTTAGGCTGCTGAGGTGAGCGTGCTTAGCTCGACGCATAGCCTAGCCTGGTGCGTGAGCCGCTTGCGGATCATGTGCCGAGCGTAGCTATGCGCTCGAGCGTTGCTCACCGAAGCGCGACTGCGCGCAGCCTTTACTTGTGAATATACATGGCATCCCCAAAGCTGAAGAAGCGGTACTTCTCCTGAATGGCGTGCTGATAAGCATTCAGAATGTTTTCGCGTCCCGTAAATGCCGCCACCAGCATCACCAGGGTGGACTTAGGCAGGTGGAAGTTCGTGATAAAGGCGTCGACGAGCTGCCACTGGTACCCTGGCTTAATAAAAATGTCAGTCCAACCGGAACTCGGCTTGATTGCGCCATGGAACTTGGTGCCAATCGTTTCCAGCGTGCGAATGGACGTGGTCCCAGTTGCGATGATGCGGCCACCGTTTTGCTTGACCTCGTTCAAGGTGTCAGCGGCTTCTTGGGAGAAGCGGTAGAACTCACTGTGCATCTTGTGGTCCTCGATGTTATCCTCGGAAACCGGTCGGAAGGTACCGAGGCCGACGTGCAGAGTCAGGTAAACCAGCTTGATCCCCTTGTCCTGGACCTTTTGCAACAACTCGGGCGTCCAGTGAAGCCCGGCCGTTGGCGCCGCTGCGGAACCCATTTCCTTGGCGTAAACCGTTTGGTACATATCCGGGTCATCAAGCTTGGCCTTGATGTACGGTGGCAACGGTGTTTCACCAAGTTTATCCAGAATTTCCATGAAAATGCCGTCGTAGTGGAACTCAATGATGCGACCGCCGTGGTCGAGTTCTTCCTTGACAGTGGCCTGAAGCAGGCCGTCGCCAAAATCGATGACGGTGCCAACCGGCGCCTTCTTGGCCGGCTTCATCAGCGTTTCCCACTGGTCGCCTTCCGTATTGTGCAAGAGGAGCACTTCCATGTGTGCGCCGGTTTCCTTCTTGACGCCGTAAAGCCGGGCGGGCATGACCTTGGTGTCGTTCATCACGACCGCGTCGCCGGGGTTCAGGTAGTCGAGAATATCGTAAAAATGCTTATCCTCATACGCACCGGTTTCGGCATTCAGCACCAGCAGGCGGCTGGCGTCGCGCTTTTTCAGCGGTGTTTGAGCAATCAGTTCATGAGGCAGGTCGTAGTCAAAATCTTCAGTAGTGAGCATGTTTTCTCCTTAGTGTTCTGTGAACGGAATGTTCAGGTGCTGATACCCGGCGCGGGTGACCATTCGACCACGCGGCGTGCGCTTGAGGTACCCGATCTGAAGCAGGTACGGTTCGTACATTTCTTCGATCGTCGCGGTTTCTTCGCCGATATTCGCCGCGATGGTGTTCAGCCCAACAGGCCCGCCATCGTAATCGCGGATCATCATCATGAGGAGTTTGCGGTCAATCGCATCCAGCCCGCGGTCATCGACCTGCAACTGATCCAGCGCGTGATCAACGAGCCGAACAGATAGCTCGGTCCCCTCAACTTCGGCAAAATCCCGAATCCGCCGCAGCAGCCGGTTGGCGATCCGCGGCGTGCCGCGAGACCGCCTTGCCACTTCGAGCGCTGCGCTGTCCGGCACGGCCATGTTAAAAATGCCGGCCGACCGCAGCACGATTTGCTTAAGCTCGTCCTCGTTGTAGTAGGCCATGTGCTCCGTGATGCCGAAGCGGTCGCGCAGCGGCGCCGACAGCATCCCTGCCCGCGTCGTGGCACCGATCAGCGTGAACGGCGGCAGCGGAAAATGAACGGGGTGAGCGGTTGGGCCTTCGCCAACGACAATGTCGATGTAAAAGTCCTCCATCGCCGAGTAAAGCATCTCTTCGACAATTTTTGGTAAGCGGTGAATCTCATCGATGAACAGCACATCGCCGGGCTGAAGCTCGTTGAGCAGCGCCACCAGATCGCCGGGCTTTTCGATTGCTGGGCCTGAGGTCGTCCGAATATGCACCCCCAACTCGTTGGCAATCACCAGCGCCAGCGTCGTTTTCCCTAAACCAGGGGGCCCGTACAGCAGGACGTGATCCATGGCTTCCTCGCGTTTGAGCGCCGCCTTTATGTACACTTCCAGCTGCGACTTCACCGCCGTTTGGCCGATGTAGTCGCTCAACTGATGCGGACGCAGGCTGCGCTCAACCGCATCGTCTTGACTATCTGCGTCCTTAGACACGATCCTATCGTCAGCCACGTTGTCCCTCCTCTCTCCTCGTTAACTCAACAGTTGCAAACCGCGGCGCAGGTAACCATCGGTCGTGGTTTCACCGCTGGCCGCCAGCTTGTCGGCCAACTTGTTCACGGCCTTTTCTTGGTACCCAAGTGCAACCAGTGCTGCCAAGGCATCAGCCAATTCTGGGGCAACATCCGGCGCCTTGGCCGGTGCAGGCTGCGCAGTCAAGGCCAGCTTGCCCTTCAGATCTAAGATGATCTGCTGGGCCGTTTTTTTACCGATGCCGGGAAACTTGGTCAGGTAACTGACATCGCCGCTTGACACCGCTTGGCCGAGGCCGTTGGTGTCCGTATTGGCCAAAATGGCCAGCGCTGATTTGGGGCCGATCCCGGTGACGGTCAGCAGCTGGTTAAACGTGCGTTTCGCCTCTTCCGACTCGAACCCGTAAAGCGCCTGGTCATTGTCGCGAATGATGTGCTGCACCCAGATCTTCGCCTTCTGGCCCGGCGTGTAGGCGTAGGGATTTCCCATCAGCAGACGGTAGCCGATGCCGTTCACGTCGAGGACCACATAGCCCGGCTCGGTCGCGGCGATGATTCCGTTCATATATTCGTACATATTGTCCTCACTTGCTAGTTTTGATGTCATTCTAGTTTACCATATTGCGCAAGCCCTGGTTGGGCGCTGGTGACGAAATTGTTCGCTGCTGGCAAACGCCGTGACGGCGGCCTCCGTCCGAGGTCTGATGGCTTGTCAGCCCCACGCGAGTACCCAATCAATACTCAGGCTGTTAAAATGACGATGACAGAAAGTTTAGGAGGTGGGGAAGACGAGCGAGACAACCTCAAGACGATTAATCAACCTCACTGCGCTGTGCTCAGTGGTGGCAATCGTGTTTGTCACGATCTACTGGTATCGCATCGGGGTGTTCCACGATTTGGCCAGCCTTCATGCCTACATCAACTCCACCGGGCTGATTGGACCGCTGATTTTCATCCTGATTCAGGTCGTCCAAGTGGTCATCCCCATTATCCCCGGAGGCGTCAGCACTGCCGCCGGCGTCATCTTGTTTGGACCATGGCAAGGGTTTCTGTACAACTATATTGGCATCGTGATTGGGTCCTTCATCAATTTCTTTCTGGCCCGCAACTACGGTAAGCCCTTCATTTTGCACATTGTGTCGGAAAAAGTCTTCGACAAGTACATGGCCTACGCGAAAAATCAGCAGAAGTTCGACACGTTTTTCGCCATTGCAATCGTCGCACCAGTTGCCCCGGATGATGTCCTGTGCCTGATTGCCGGCCTGACCCACATGAAGTTCAAGTTTTTCGCCTGGGTCATCATCCTTGGCAAGCCGATCACCATTGCGGTATACAGCATGAGCCTGGTGTTCGGTGCCCACTGGCTGCTGCACCTCTTTCACCGCTGACCCATGACCAACGTAAAACACGACCCACCGTTTCTTTCGGTGAGTCGCGTTTTTTGACTTCGGACCGGAACCGCGCATCGCCCATAGTCACTGCGCCGCGGAGGCCAGCGCTCGCTTCGCCTGCGTCTTTCGCCAAAAGACGTAAAGGCCAAGTCCCACCACCAGCAGCAAGCCCGCCACCGTCAAGCGGAGAGGCTCTGTCTCACCAGTGGCGGGTGACGACGATGATCGATCAGTGATGGTTAGGGTTGGGCGCGGTGGCTGTTCCATCGGTGCAGCCGGCAGCGGCACCGGGCCAGGCGCACCCTTCAGGGCAAACGTCGCCACACTTTGCTGAGTTACTGCAGCTTGGGACAGCTGAGCCCCACGCACCGCAACGGCGACTAGCAACACCAGAGCACTTGCGATAAACCACTTGCGCATTTCTTTCACCTCCGAGAGCGGCGGCCGCGCCACCACCCAATCAGACCCCCAACCACCACGCCGAAGGCCAGCACCCATAACCACGGCCACAAGTCAGTACTTTTTTGCGCAGACAAAGTGCCCGGCTTGGCAGACATTGGCTTTTTAAGCGAGAAGGCACGGGTGAAGCGCCACTTGTATGCGCCGGCCGTCGCAGCGATCACCAGTTGATACTCGCCAGGCTCAAGCCCCTTTGGCGGCGCGATTTGATAGTGAAAGGCCGAGTTCGGCGCCATTGCATAATTGGTGGTCAGTTGTTGAAGCACCGGTTTGGTCTTACCAGCTGGAATCACTTCTGTCTGTAACTTTAATTGGCCAAATAAGCGCGGCGCCGCATTTTGAATGGTGGCCTGCACACTTTCGGGCTTGGCTTTGACGCTCACCAAATGCAGCACTGGAGGGGCTAATTTCTCACTGGTCTGAAGCTGGACCGCCACGACCATCGAAAACCGATTGGTCACCGCAAACCCACTCGCCGACGCCGCGTCAGATTCAGTCAACTCTCGCACGTATATTGCACCGAGAACCTGCCCGGCAAACCCGTTTGCCGGTGGGGTAACCTGAAACGTGACTTTGCGACCTTGGTGGGCGGCCAAATCGATTCTGATCGGTTTGGACCCAATCGCGGTCAGTTGAACTTCTGCAGACTCATCCTTGTCTTGATTGGGCTCGTAGCCCACCTGGCCATTGTCCTGCGTGAAAGCATTAGTGAGCGATAGTTCCAGCTTTTTGGCTTGATTGGCCTGATTCCCGACCGCGACCGTTAAATCCTGCTTCTGCCCTGGTTTGACTAACAAATTGAACCACCCGGTATTCCCACCAAGCTGGTTGGCTGGCAGCTCGGGCGTCACCGTAAACCCCGCTCCCTCGGCCAGCACTGAGCGACTTGGCGCAATGAGCCAAACGACTATCAGCACCCACCACCATTGCCGCATTACAATCCCTCCTACCGAAAAACTGGGACTAACTCAGCAGGTCTGCCCCAGTTCGACGTGCTTATATCGATACAGCCACTACAGTGAATAAAAAATGTCAGGCCAAGTTCAGCCTTGGGTGTCGCTGCCAGAATCCGAATTGCCGTCATCAGATGGTGAGGTAGCACCCGGGGTGGCTGCTAGTGTCCAGACAATTTGGGCTTGGTAATCGCCTGCGACTGCCTTAGAATCTTTTTTCAGTACCAGTTTTGCATCATTGACCGTTGCTTTGGTCGCGCCCGCACCGTAGCCGTTAGTCGGGTCAAGAATCGCGCTCGCCTCAGTGGCAAAGTTGCCTTCACCAAGATCAGCGGCGTAGTTGTCCGCCGCCACGGCACCGGTTAATGTGAGGCTTGCTGCCTTCAGGGTGGCTGCGCCAGAGAAGTCACCCAGCTTTGCAGTTAGCGTCCAGCCGGCATTTGTGCCGCGATAGTCGATCACCTGAATCAGTTTCTCAGGGTTTCCGTCGTAACCTTGGTTATTCGAGGCAACGTCGCCACCTGCCAATGCCAACGGCGTGTCTGCCTTGATCAAATCTGCAACCTTGCCCGGCTTAAAGCGAAGATTTGGTACTGCTTTCAGTGACAGCGTTCCCGGCGTAATCTCAAACTGCGCTACACTATTTGCTTCTGCCGTTTGCCCGTCAGCGGTCAATTCAAAACCTTTCCCTGCAGTCGTCAGATTACTGGTCGTCGATTCTCCAGGCCCGATGTTGGCCGCCTTGATTGTCATTGGGGCACCACTGGCGATCAATGCCGCCCCAATCGTGCCAAGAAACCATGTTGCTTTTTTCATTTACGCTCCCCCTTGAACTTTAACCGATTGGATACTTAATGCAGGGACCACTGCCTGCTCTCAATCAACGATCGCGGTATCCGCGTCCACGACAGATTTTTGAGTTGCAGCTCGCGTCAAGACCACTTGCATAACCCTATTGACCCCCTCTGCCTGCGCCGCCAGGACGAGTGACAATCGTCACAAGCACTTCCTCCCTGGCCGCTATCGGTGCAGAGGTGAGCACCACCTCCTTTTCGTCTGTCAAAAGCACCCCATCTCCGCTTGTGAGGCGAAAAAGGCATCTCGACTGTGAAGCCGTTTGCATCCGCCATAGCGCCGTCAGGAACTACAACCGTCAGCGCGAGTCGCCCGTCAGCTACCGTTAACCACGGTGAAGCGTCTACTCTCCCGACGCCAAGAAAGCCAACATGCCGCGCACAATGGCCCGCGATCATTTTCTGAACCGGCGGTGGGCCCAGCAGCCGCCAACTGGATGGATAAAGAGTATAGCCGGCACATTCAGCAACATTAACGCGTCAGGGTAGATGATTTGCAGGCTGACCGAAACCCCCGCCTCAATCACCTCATCTGAAAGATTACGCAATCGCCCAGTGCACCGCGCCGTTTTGAAGCGCAGGGAGAACCATCAACTGCGAAGTTCCCACTGTGTCGTCATTGCTGAGCTGCGACGCAAAACGCATCAGCGGAGGCTCGCCGAAAGCAAAAAAAATAAGCCGACAACCACGTCGACTTATCATTTTGACTTTAGCATGCGCGCCAGCGTGCTGATCGGCAGGCCAACAACGTTATAGTAATCGCCTTTAATTTCCTTGACCAGTAGTGCGCCCTGACCCTGAATGCCATAACCGCCGGCCTTGTCCAGCGGCTCACCAGTCGCGACATAATCCGCAATCTCACGCTCAGTCAGCGGCCAAAAGGTCACCTCAGTGGTCACCACGACCTGCCGGGCCGTTTTGTCCGGCCAGCACACGCACATACCGGTGTGGACCTGGTGCGTCTGCCCGGAAAGCTGGGCGAGCATCTTCGCCGCGGCCTCGGCCGTCTGTGGTTTGCCGAGCAACTGACCCTTGAACGCCACCATGGTATCAGCGGCAATGACCGTTGCCCCGGGGTGCCGCTGAGCGACAGTGCCACACTTCGCCATTGCCAGCCGCTGCACATACGCCCGCGGAGGCAGTACTGGCAACGCGCGCTCATCAATTTGCGCCGGTGCCACTGAAAAAGCTGGGACCACTCGCTTCAGCAGCTCCTGCCGGCGAGGCGAGCTGCTTGCTAGAATAATCATTTCGCACCGCCGAAGCTCTGGTGGCTATCCTGAATGCGCTTGAACATTTTCTCCAAGTCAGTGTTGGAAAAATGAACCAGTGTCGGCCGGCCGTGGGGGCAGTTAAAGGGATTTTCGCACTGTGCAAGGTTTTTCAACAGTGCCTCCGCTTGCGGGCGGTCAATGTGGTGGTTCGCCTTGATGGCTTGCTTGCAGCTCATCATGATCGCCGTTTTCTCGCGGAACGAGGCAACCGTCACGTGCCCTTCGTCAAGCACCCAGTCGATGATGGCGCGAATCGTTTGCTCTTCTTCGCCCTTCTTGAACCAAGTCGGGTGCTGACGAACGACAAAGGTGTTCTGACCAAAATCTTCAAGAAAAATGCCGACCCCTTCGAGTACGTCACGCTTGTCGCGAATCGCCACGGCGTCGCTCGCCGGGTAGTCCAGCGTGATCGGCACCAACAGTGCCTGCTCATCCGCGCTGACCTCACCGATCTCACGCCGCAGCCGCTCGTAGTTCACACGCTCTTGGGCCGCGTGCTGGTCCAGCATGTACAGACCGTCCGGCGCCTCGGCCAGCAAATAGGTGCCGTGCACCTGGGCCAGATAGCGCAGCTCGCTTGGAAACCGCTCTTTGGGTTTCGGTTCTGCCACCAGCGTCGGCCGGGCCGAGGTCTCTGCAGCGACCGGGTGGCGGTACTTTTTGTCCCATTCGGCCAAGCGGTCGGGTTCGTCAAAAATCGGCTGGTCGTCTAAATCGGTGATGGCCAAACCGGTGTCTTCAGCAGGCTCATCGACAAATTCTCGGCCAGCCGGCTCAACGGTCCCGTAACCTTGCGAGGACGTCGGCGTCTGCTGTTCACCGACCATACTTGGCGCATCAGGCATCGAACGGGAGGCCTGGTTCAGCGCGATGGTCAGCTGGTCCATGTCCACTGGCTTGTGCTGGCGCAGATTGTGCAAGGCATCCGGAATCAGATTTTCCCGGCCGAGACGCTCCCGAATCGTTTCCGTGAGCAGCGCGCCGAGCTGGTCCTCCTTGCTCAGGCGCACCTCCTGCTTCGTCGGGTGCACGTTGACGTCGACCAGCAGCGGATCCATTTCCACGGCGATCACGGCCAGCGGATAACGGCCGACCATGAGCTTCGAGCCGTAGCCGGCAATAAACGCCTTCATCAGCTGGTAATTCTTGATGTAGCGCCCGTTGATCATCAGACTGATGTAATTGCGCGAGGAACGCGTGGTATCCGGCAAACTGGTGTAGCCGTGAACGCGAAAATCGTTGTCCTCGCCTTGGAAGTCCAGCATGCTCTTGGCCACCGGCACGGAATAAATACCAGCAATGGTCTGCTGCAGATCATTGGTACCGGCCGTTTTGATCACGACCCGGTCCTTATTTTTCAGCGAAAAAGCAATCTCAGGGTGGCCCAGCGCCAGCCGGTCGATGATGTCCAAAATGTGATTGAGCTCGGTGTTCTGCGACTGCACGTACTTCAGCCGCGCCGGCGTGTTGTAAAACAAGTCGTTGACGGTGATCTGCGTGCCCTTGCGCAGGCCCTCAGAGTGCTGGTCCAGCATCTTGCTCCCCTTGATGTGGGCGATGGTGCCAAGCCCGGCCGTCGTGGCTGTGGCCAACGTCACATCGGCAACCGCCGCGATCGACGCCAGCGCCTCACCGCGAAAGCCCAGACTGTGCACGTTAAACAAGTCGCGCGTGCTGGCAATTTTAGACGTGGCATGGCGCAAAAAAGCGGTCGGCACGTCATCGGGCTCGATCCCGCCACCGTTATCGACAACTTTGATGGTTTTCAGGCCCGCCTCCTCAACGGTCACGTCCACTTGGGTCGCGCCGGCATCGATCGAGTTTTCGACGAGCTCCTTCACGACCGAGGCCGGCCGCTCGATCACTTCCCCAGCGGAGATCTGATTGCTCAGCGCCGTTGAAAGCTGATGAATTTTAGGCATACGCTCACTTCTTCTTTAATTGCTTTTGCAGGTCGTACAACAGGTTCATAGCGTCCATCGGCGTGGCCGCCATCAAATCAAATTTTTCCAGCTTTTTCAGCACCGGATTCGCCTTGGGCTTGACCGGCTCAGTCGGGAACAGACTCAGCTGGGCCTCCTCCTCGGCGGGCTTGGCGGCCGGCTGGGCCGCGTGATCCGGCGCCGTGTCTTCCAGGTGCGTCAAGATCTTGTCCGCTCGATCAAGCAGCGAGCTCGGCAGGCCGGCGAGTTTGGCAACGTGGATCCCGTAAGACTTGTCCGCCGGTCCCGGCATCATTTTGTGCAGGAAAACCAGGTTGCCATTTTCCTCGACCGCCCCGACATGGACGTTTTCCAGTTTGTCCAAGCTGTCTGCCAGCGCCGTCAGCTCATGATAATGGGTGGAAAACAGCGTCTTGGCGTGCACGTGATCGTGCAGGTACTCGATGATGGCCTGCGCCAGCGCCATGCCGTCATAAGTCGCGGTCCCACGGCCAATCTCATCAAACAAGATCAGGCTGGAGGCAGTCGCGTGGCTCAGCGCCGCGTTGGCCTCGAGCATTTCGACCATGAAGGTACTTTGCCCGTTGGCCAGGTCGTCTGCCGCGCCAATGCGCGTGAAGATCTGATCAAAAATGGGCAGGTCCGCGTCATCGGCAGGGACAAACGAGCCGGCTTGAGCCATGATGACGGTCAGCGCCAACTGCCGCATGTAGGTACTTTTCCCTGACATGTTGGGTCCGGTGATCAGCAGAATATCGGTCTTGGAATCCATGATCACGTCGTTGGGAATATACTTGGCCTCGCCGAGCACTTGCTCGACGACCGGGTGCCTGCCGCCGTGGATCGTCAGGTCGTGGCTACCAGCGTGCATCGTTGGCCGCACATAATGGTTGTCCTCGGCGACCACGGCGAAGCTTTGCAGCACGTCAAGCCCGGCGATTTGCGCCGCTAGCTTCTGCAGCCGGGCAATCTCTTGTTTGACTTGATCGCGGATCTTCTGGAACAAGTCGTACTCAAGCCCGGTCGCGCGTTCCTCGGCCTCGAGGATCGTGCTTTCCTTGGCTTTGAGCTCAGGCGTGGTGAAGCGCTCCGCGTTGGTCAGGGTCTGCTTGCGCTCGTAGCGATCTTCCGGCACCTTGTCGAGGTTGCTGTTGGTGACCTCGATGTAGTAGCCAAACACCTTGTTGTAGCGAATGCGCAGGTTGTGAATGCCGGTCTTTTCCCGCTCGGAAGTTTCCAGGTCGGCGATCCACTGCTTTGAGTTCGCCTGGGCGTCGCGGTACTCGTCCAGCTGCTTATCGTAGCCGCGCATAATCACACCGCCATCGGTGATCGAAATCGGTGGATCCGGCTCAATGGCGCGACGGATCAAGCCGGCCACATCCTGCACCGGATCCAGGGACTTCAGCAGCTGAGTGAAACTCCCGTCGTCCAACTTCGTCAAGATCTCTTGAATCGTCGGCACCTGGTCCAGCGAGGTTTGCAGCTGAATCAAGTCGCGGCCATTGACCGTGCCGAACGCCACGCGGCCCGCCAGACGCTCCAGGTCATACACCTTGGTCAGGCGGTCCTGCAGCTCCGAACGCTCAAAGTAGTGATCCAGCAGCGTCTGCACCTGATTTTGCCGGGTGGAGATCGCTGCTAGGTCCAACAGCGGCCGGTCGAGCCACTGCTTCAGCAGCCGCCCGCCCATTGCGGTTTTGGTGTGGTCAAGCACGGCCAACAGGGTGTCCCCCTTGCGGCCGGTGCGAGAATTCTTGATGATGTCCAAGTTGGTACGGGCATCCTGATCCATTTCCAAATACTCAGCTGGCGCGTACGCCACGGCTTTTTGAATGTGCGCCAGGCTGCGCTTCTGCGTCGTCAGCAGGTACTGCATCAGCATGGACACGACCTGGACCTGCAGCGGATCGGTCAAATCCTGGCTGACGTAGCTTGCCTCGGCCGACACAACCGCATCCGCGCGGCTGAGCAGCCGCTCGCCCTGGCCGAGTAGTTTCTTGTCGTCCTTGCTCAGCCCGTCCGGCACCACGATTTCGCGGCTGCCCAACGCGCCGAGTTCGTTTTGCAAGGTGAAGCGGTTGTTCAGTGTCGTCACCTTGAACTCGCCGGTCGACAGGTCCGCGTATGCCAGGCCATATTTGCCCTTGGCTGGCACGACGGCAGCCAGGTAGTTGTTTGACTTGGCCTCACCGATTTTGACGTCCATCTTGGTGCCAGGCGTCACGAGTTGAATGACGGCCCGCTTGACCATGCCAACGGCCTTTTTCGGATCCTCCATCTGCTCACAAATTGCGACCTTGTAGCCGTGGTCGACCAGAATATCGATGTACGACTGGGCGGCATGGTGCGGCACCCCACACATTGGGATCGGATTGTCTGCGTTCTTGCTGCGTGCCGTCAGCGTCAGCTCGAGCAGTTGGGACCCCTTGATAGCATCGTCGTTGAACAGCTCGTAAAAATCCCCGATGCGGTAAAACAGGAACGCATCCGGGTACTGGTCTTTGATTTTTTGGTACTGCTGCATCATCGGGGTAACACTTGCTGCTTTCGCCATGACGGGACTCCTTTTAGTTGAAAACTACCTTGTATTTTAACATTTATTAGCCGTCACTGCCGCCGTGATCATTGGCCGCTCACCTGGGCAAACAACTTAATCGGCCGCCCGGCCAGCGGCTAAGGACTTGGCGACGGGGTACGTGTGCCGGGTCTTGCCGCTTGGCTAAAAAAGCCCGCCGAGCGGCCTCGGCGGGTAGGAAGACTATTTAAGCGACTTTTCAATGATCACCAGGTCCTTCACGCGGATCTTTTTGTGCAAATCGCCTTCAATGCGGTCCTTGGCGGTGTGAGAAATCTTCAGTGTTGCGGGATCGTCGCCTGGCAGCAGCGCCTTGAGCACAAAATCGATCTCATCCTGTTTAATATTGCGATGCTCGTGCGTCATCACAATGTCCATCCGATCAAAAGCATCGATCGAGTACACGTGCACCGAGCCTAACGTGTAAAGCCGGAAGGTCTTCACATTACTTTTCCCATACAGGTAACGCATGGTGTAAGGCAGCGATTTGTGCAGGCTGAAGTTCAGGCGGATCGGGTTCTCAATCAGTTTCACAACGCATCAGCTCCTTTTCTTCTAACTTAAATATAGCATACCCGTCAACGATTATTGGGGTCTGTGCCCCGGTGAAAAAAGAAAAGGCGGGAACTCGCTCATTGCGAGCCCCCGCCTTCAAATTGGTTGGAGGTAAAATTACATCATGCCGCCCATGCCGGCGTTAGGGTTGCCCTGCGCAGGAGCTGCTTCCTTTGGTTCCGGCTTGTCAGCCACAACGGCTTCAGTCGTCAACATCAAAGCAGCAACAGACGCCGCATTTTGCAGCGCGGAACGGGTAACCTTAGTTGGGTCGATGATGCCGGCCTTAGCCAAGTCTTCCCATTCGCCAGTCGCAGCATTGAAGCCGAAGCCGGTCTTTTCCTTCTTCAGGCGCTCAACAATGACGGAGCCTTCCAGACCGGCGTTAGCCGCGATCTGGCGAACAGGCTCTTCAAGGGCCCGCAGAACGATGTTGATCCCGGTCTGAACGTCGCCGGACTCTTTGAGGGCAGCAACCGCTTTGGAAGCGTTGACCAAAGCAACACCACCGCCGGCCACGTAGCCTTCGTCAACGGCCGCACGGGTCGCGTTCAAAGCGTCTTCGATGCGATACTTGCGCTCTTTCAGCTCGGTCTCAGTTGCGGCACCGACACGGATAACGGCAACGCCGCCGGCCAACTTAGCCAACCGCTCCTGCAGCTTCTCCTTGTCAAAGTCGGAAGTCGTCTCTTCGATCTGCTTGCGAATCGTTGCCACACGCTCGTCGATTGCTGCCTTATCGCCGGCACCTTCAACAATTGTAGTGTTGTCCTTGGTGACCGTGACTTTGCCAGCTTGGCCGAGTTGATCGATCTTGGTGTCCTTCAGGTCCAGGCCAAGGTCGGAGGTGATAACCGTCGCGCCGGTCAAAGCCGCGATGTCTTCCAGTTGGGCCTTGCGACGATCGCCGAAGCCAGGCGCCTTAACCGCAACCACGTTGAAGGTCCCACGAATCTTGTTCAGAACTAAGGTCGGCAGTGCCTCGCCATCCACGTCATCGGCGATGATCAGAAGCGCCTTACCTTGCTGAACAATTTCCTGAAGCAGTGGCAGGATGTCCTGAATGTTTGAAATCTTCTTGTCGGTGATCAGAATGTATGGATTGTCGAGATCGGCTTCCATCTTGTCATTGTCGGTCACCATGTACTGAGACAGGTAGCCACGATCGAACTGCATCCCTTCAACAACGGAGAGCTCGGTCTGAATGCCTTTGCCTTCTTCAAGCGTGATGACACCATCGTGACCAACCTTTTCCATTGCGTCGGCAATCAGATCGCCGACTTCAGTATCGGAGGAAGAAACGGAAGCAACCTGCGCGATTTCCTTCTTGCCGGAAACTTTGTGAGAGATCTTCTTCAATTCATCAACGGCGGCGTTGGTCGCTTCCTCGATCCCTTTGCGAATGCCAACCGGGTTAGCGCCGGCAGTGACGTTCTTCATGCCTTCGCGAATAATGCTCTGAGCCAAAACCGTCGCAGTGGTGGTCCCATCACCGGCGATGTCGTTGGTCTTGGTCGCAACTTCGGCAACCAACTTTGCACCCATGTTCTCGTAGTGATCTTCCAAGTCAATGCTCTTGGCAATCGTCACACCATCATTCGTGATTTCAGGAGCGCCGTAGGACTTGTCCAAAACAACATTCCGGCCTTTTGGCCCCAGCGTTGTCTTAACGGTGTCAGCCAGCTTGTCGACACCTTTCAACATGGAACGACGTGCGTCTTCACCAAACTTAATTTCTTTAGCCATGTGTTTATTTCACCTCATATTATTTATATAGTTAATGCAGGAATTGCGATGAGCCAAACTAGTCGACAATTGCCATGATGTCCTTTTCGTGCAGGACCAGGTAATCTTCGCCGTTGACCTTGACTTCAGACCCGGCGTACTTGTCGTACAGGATCTTGTCGCCTTTCTTGACGGCCATCGGCAGGCGCTTGCCTTCTGGGCTCAGTGCGCCTTCGCCAACTGCCACGATAGTGCCCTGTTGCGGCTTTTGCTTGGCGTTGTTGGCAAGTACGATGCCGCCAACAGTTTCCTCTTGCTCTTCCTCAACTGAAACGACCACGCGGTCACCTAATGGTTTTAACAAAACGATCCCTCCATATTCACAAAGTTTAAATGTTTAGCACTCATTCGTCCTAAGTGCTAACTACACTAGATACTATACCGAATCAGTTTAGCAATTGCAACCCCTAAGTGCTAATTCTGTTATACTAGGCCCATAATTCTCAAGGAGGTCCTTTCATGTCGTTGCAAAAACACGCGGTGCAGATTCTCAGCACCTATCTAGCCGTCCTGCTGGGCAGCCTGCTCATCTTGCACATTTGGCCCGGAGAAGCTGGCCTGTGGGGCACGACCGCCTTGGCCGTCGCCGGCGCGCTGCTTGCCTGGTGGTTCAACCGCCGGCTGCGGCTGCCAACCGCCATTGAAACAACCGGGCTGGCCAGCGCCGAGACCCGCGTGATCTGGGGCGTGTCCGGAATCGCCATCATCCTGGTTATTCAGCTCATTGGCACCTGGCTGGAGTCCCTGTTGTTCTATGCACCAGCTCCGACCCTGGCACAGGAAACAACCGCCTTGCACAGCGTCCCACTTTACGCGCTGGCCTTGGTCTGGGCGCTGCCACTGCTTCAAGAATACGCGTTTCGGCGGGTCATATTTGGCAACTTGGCCAGTGTCACCGGTGTGTTCGGTGCTGCACTGATCTCGGGGCTGCTGTTTGCCTTAGCAACCGACCCCAGCCACTGGCTGACCGGCACGCTGGTCGGCATTGCTTACGCCTACTTATACAAGCAAACCGGCAGCGTACAAACCCCGCTGATCGCCCACATTGGCGTGCTTGCCCTCACGCTCGGTTATGCCATTTGGAATTGACTAGGAATTTAAACCTCGTTTAAGGTCTGCCGGCGTTCGGAATGACAGGCGTGAACGCGGTATACTGAAGCAAACACATGAAACGAGGACTACCATGGACAGTCGTGTCAATCGTCGGCAGAATCTGCACCCTCACCGCCCCATCCTGAAAATCATGCTCCTGATTGTGACCACCGCGCTGGTGGCGCTCGGCGCTTACGGCTTGCGCTTGTACTCCCAGACCAAATACGCCCTGAACTCGACTTACCAGGGCATCGGCACCGAAGACGGCAGCGCCGGCACTGTTGCCAAGACCATTCAGCAGAAAAAGCCGTTTGCCGTGCTGCTGCTCGGCACTGACACTGGCGCATTCGGCCGCAACGACACCGGCCGCTCGGACACGATGATCGTGGTCGTGATCAACCCCAAGACCCAAACGACCAACATGGTGTCCCTGCCCCGTGACACGGCGGCGAAGATGATCGGCACCAAGAGTTTCAACATGCAAAAGATCAACGCCGCCTACGAAATTGGCGGATCAAAAATGGCCGTCAACACCGCCTCCGCGCTAGTTAATGTGCCCATCAAGTACTACCTCACCGTCAATATGGGCGCCTTGGAAAAAGTCGTCGACGCGGTCGGCGGCGTTGACGTGAACGTCGCCTTTTCCTGGAGCGACCCACACGTGGGCACTTACAAGTTCACCAAAGGCAAAATGCACCTCAATGGTGCCGAGGCCTTAGCATACGCACGCATGCGCCACGCGGATTCGGAAGGCGACTACGGCCGGCAAAAACGCCAGCAGCAAGTGATCAAAGCCATTGTCAAAAAAGCCCTGTCGACCGACACGCTGAAGAACTTCGACCAGCTTTTGAAGACCGTCTCGAGCAACATGCAAACGAACCTGTCATTCGCCGACATGCTGGCCTTGGTGCAAAATTATCGCGGCGCCGCCAAGACCATCAAGTCGACCACGCTCAAGGGCCACGACGCCATGGTTTATCCTGGCCCGGCGTCTTACCAGATTCCATCCACCAAGGAGCTGCAGCGCATCTCAGATCGTCTGCGCACCGCACTGGGACTTTCGACCACACCAATCAGCAACCAAAATGTCCGGGAAAACCGGGCCAATTCAGAATTTAATTGGGATGATCCGGCCGCGCAAAACTACGTGATTTACAACCCGGATCTTTAACGCAAAACAGGCGTGCCACTTCTCACTACGAGAAGGGGCACGCCTGTTTTTTTCAGTCTTCGTCTTCTTCGGTATCCTTCAGCGTCGGGCCGTAGTGGTCCAAGAAGTAGATCAAGGTCTGGAGCTCAGTGGCCAGGTCCACATTTTGCACGCGAACATAGGCTGGCACCGAGATCCGCAGCGGCGTGAAGTTCATGATGCCTTTGATGCCCGCTTTCACGAGGTCATCAGTGATGCCTTGGGCCGCGTCAGTTGGCACCGTCAGAATCACGATTTCAATCTGCTGCTGCCGGAGCTGATCGATCAGGTCGGTCATCGGGTAAATCGGCACCCCGCTTTGAATGGTGCCGGCAAGGTCCGGATTGACATCGAAGCCGGCAGAGATGCGGATATTGTTTGCCTGCCGGAAGTTGTAATTGAGCAGCGCGTGGCCCAAGTTACCAACCCCGACCAGCGCAACGTTGGTCAAGCGATCCTGGTTGAGAATCTTCTTGAAGAACTTGAGCAGATCCATCACATCGTACCCGTACCCCCGCTTGCCAAGGGCACCAAAGTAGGAAAAGTCACGGCGAATCGTCGCTGAATCGACTTTGACCGCCTCGCTCAACTCAGTGGAGCTGATCTTGGTCGTCCCAGAGTTCGCCAAGAAGTTAAGGTAGCGGTAATACAACGGCAAACGTTTTGCCGTCGCTTTTGGGATCATTGTTTCAGCCATAAGTCTCCTCCGTCTCTGTTCACGCCGGGCGCATTTGTGAAAAGCCCGGCATACTTATGTTTCGATAGTAATCGCTTTATGCAATGAAAGCAAGCCCAATGACCTCACCCTGCTCACCTTTTTCACATATACGCAGTTTTGGGTATGGTAAACTGGGAGCAGACGATTCGCGCCCAAAGTGGGCAAAGTAAGGAGAAATCACCATGATCATCATGCAAGCCCAAGGCGTTGGCCGGACATTTAACGGCAGCGACCTATTTACGGGGATTAATTTAGAGGTCCAGACCGGTGCCCGCATTGGCCTGGTGGGCCCCAACGGCATCGGCAAAACGACCTTGCTGGAGATCCTCGCCGGCCTTAATCCGCCGGATTACGGCCAGGTCACCCTGGCCCACGACATTTCAATCGGGTACCAAGCTCAGGACTCTGGGCTGGATTCCGAACGCGGCATTTTTGACGAATTACTGACGGTGTTCGCCCCACTGATTGCAATGGAAAAGCGGATGCACGCACTTGAAGCCCAGATTGCGGACCCGGCGCTGGCCAAGGACCAAGTGGCATTCGACCAAACCATGAAGCAGTATGATCAGCTGCAGCATGATTTCCAGGAACAAAACGGCTACGGCTACCGCGCCGAGATCCGCGGCATTCTGCACGGCTTCAATTTTCCGGAAAACACCTGGGACATGAAGGTCGCTACCCTATCCGGCGGCGAGCGCGCCCGCCTGGCCCTGGCCAAACTGCTGCTGGAAAAGCATGATCTGCTGATCCTCGACGAGCCAACCAACCACTTGGACATCGATACGCTGGGCTGGCTTGAAGGTTACCTTAAAGGCTACACCGGCGCGATCCTGACCGTCAGCCACGACCAGTACTTCCTGGATCACGTGGTGACCGAAATCTATGAGCTGACGCCGTCCATGGCGGTGCACTACACAACCAACTATTCCGGCTACCTGAAGCGCAAGGCGGAAAATAACGCACTTGCTTGGAAGGCCTACAACAAGCAGCAGGAAGAAATCGCCAAGCTGCAGGACTTTGTGGACAAAAACATCGTGCGTGCCTCCTCCACGAAGCAGGCACAGGCGCGGCGCAAGCAACTGGAGAAAATGGTTCGCCTGCCGCGGCCAAGTGGTGCCGAGAAAAAGGTCCACTTTCACTTCTCTGCGGAAAAAACCAGCGGCAACGAGGTGCTGAAAGTCCAGCACGCCACCATCGGCTACGAACAGGCCACACCAATGGCCGGCCCCATCGATTTTCAGGTCAACAAGCACGATCGCATCGCGGTGATCGGCCCGAATGGCGTCGGCAAGTCGACCCTGCTGAAAAGCATTCTCGGCCAGATTCCCTTTTTGGCGGGTGAGGCCCGATTCGGCACGAACGTTGAAACTGGGTACTACGATCAGGATCAACACCAGCTGCACTGGGACAAAACCGTCATCGCCGAAATCTGGGATGAACATCCGACCATGACCGAGCAAAACGTTCGCTCCGCGCTGGCCGCCTTCCTCTTTGACGCCGAAGACATTGAAAAACGCGTCGGCGACTTGTCCGGCGGGCAAAAGGCGCGGCTTGAGCTCACCAAACTCGCACTGCGGCATGACAATTTTCTGATTCTTGACGAGCCGACCAATCACCTGGATATCAACTCCAAGGAGGTCCTGGAAGACGCACTAGCCGATTTTGACGGCACCGTGCTGTTCGTTTCGCATGACCGGTACTTCATCAACGAACTAGCGACCAGCATTGTGGCCATCACCCCTGACGGCTCCGACCTGTACCTGGGCAACTGGGATTACTACCAGCAGAAGTTGGCAGAGGCCAAAGGCGAACAGCCTGAAACGAAACCCACCAATGCCGCGGCCGTCGACTACCAGCAAAGTAAGCAGAACCAGCGCGACCTGCGCAAGGTGCAGCGAGAAGTTGAAAAGCTGGAACAGCAAATTGATGATCTGGCTAAACAGGCCGAACAGATTCAAACCGCCATGGCAGCCCCGGAGGCCCTGAGCGATTACGTCAAAATGCAAAAGCTGCAAGCGCAATTAGACGAGAAGCAAAAAGCCTCCCAGCAGGCAGAAGATGCTTGGGAGGAAGCCAGCCTCAAGCTGGAGGACATGCAGGACTAAAACGAGAAAAAGGCCCGACATTTTGCGGCGGGCTTCGATCACCGAGTAATCGGTGATTTTTTATTGGCTAAAGTTCTTCGACCTTTAGCTTTTTGACCAGCGCGGTCAGCCGCGTTTGCTCCCTTGGCGTCAAACCGCTGAGCAGGTAATCCGACTGCGCCTGTTCGAAGGCGTGCAGGCGCGGATAAACCGCCTTGGCTTTCTTGGTTGGATAAACCCGGCGCAGTCTTTGATCAGTCGCGTCGGCTTTTAGCTCAAACCAACCGGTCGCGACCATTTTCTTGATTGTGCGAAAGGCGGTCGTGCGGTCGATTTGGACCGAATCGGCCAGCTCACCCATGAACATACCGGGTTGCTCACAGGCGCGAATGACGTAAATAAACGCGTTGTTGCCTAGGCCCAACCCTCGAAACTCAGCGTTGCTTTTGGTTTGAATCAGGCGCGTGATGGCCCCAATCTCTCGAATCACATCAAACATCGGCTCGCCTCCCCCTTAAGTATACCGGCCTGACTCGTCAAATGAAACTGACAACTGATTGTATTTGCAATTAGAAACGAGTAAGCTTGACATCATTATCCCATTGCATCTGCAACTATATTTGGAGGCGCCTATGCTCGCTTTTCTCTCGTTTCTCTTAATTATGTCCTTCACCCCAGGACCCAATACCATCATGGCGATGGTCTCGGGGCAAACTCGCGGCTTTGCGCGCAGCCTACGCTTAAACCTCGGCATGGCGGTCGGGATGGGCGTGATCGGCATCGCCGCCGGGCTGTTTGCCGGCTGGCTTCAGCGTGCCCCGACCTTTATCACCGCAATGAAAGTAATCGGCTCGGCCTATCTCGTCTACTTGGCCTATCACGTCATGATCAGTCGCCCCGACGACAACAGCGCCAGCACGGCCAGTTTCACCACTGGGCTGCTGCTTCAATTCACCAACATCAAATGCTACCTGTACTTTATCACCGGGCTGGGGGCCTTCAGCCTGACCGGAGCACTATCGGCGATTCCCCTGCGCTGGGCCTTGATGGTCGCGCTGGGGGCTTTAGGCACGCTGACCTGGACGCTGGGCGGCCAGCTGATCAACCGCTTCTACCACCACCACTTTCACGGCATTAACCTGATTGTCGGGGCTTTACTGATCTTTTCGGCGATCGATCTGTGGCGGTGAGCCAAATAAAAACCACCTTGCTGCCCGAGACACTCCTCCGGCGGCAACATGGTCTTATCGATGATTGGTCACCTTTAAGCGTGCTGAAAGTTCAGGTTCGGCACGGCGTTTAGCGTCTCGTCGGCAAAGTGGTGCTTGGCCAGCTCAATGTGAGCGGCCGCGCCAATCATGGCCGCGTTATCGCCGGTCAGGCGCACTGGCGGAATGATGACGTCAATGTTGGGAAACTCCTTCGCCAGCCGCGCCGTCATGGCCTCGCGCAGGCCCTGGTTGGCCGCGACCCCACCGGCGACCACTAACTGATCGACCGGGTGCTGGCGCAGCGCCTGCACCGTTTTATCGACCAACACGTCGACGACCGCCGCCTGAAAGCTGGCGGCCAAATCCTCGCGACTCAGCTGCTGGCCGAGTTGGTCGGCATGGTGCACAGTGTTGATGAACGCCGACTTCAACCCGCTGAAGGAAAAGTCCAAGTTGTCTTCCCCATCCATTGCACGGGGAAAATGGAACGTATCCTTACCGAGGTGAGCTAGGCGATCAACTTCCTTGCCGGCCGGATAAGTGATGCCAAGCACGCGGCCGATTTTATCGTATGCTTCACCGGCCGCATCATCCCGCGTTTCGCCGATGATGCTAAACTCACCAGGGCCTTTGACCATCACCAGCTCCGTGTGCCCTCCGGACACCATGAGCGCCAGCAGCGGGTAGTGCAGCGGCTTGACGAACCGGGCCGCATAAATGTGGCCAGCCATGTGATTGACCGGGACCAGTGGCAGATGGTGGGCATATGCCACGGTCTTTGCCGCAGTGACCCCAATCAACAGCGAGCCCACCAGGCCCGGGCCGTAAGTCACCGCTACCGCAGTCAAGTCGGGATAATCGACCTTGGCCTGACTCAGCGCCAAATCGATGCAGTCTGTGATCTGCTCAACGTGATGGCGGCTGGCCACCTCGGGCACGACGCCGCCGAAGCGCTTGTGCGAGTTGATTTGCGTGGCAATGATGTTGCTGAGGATCTTGGTGCCGTCCTCGATCACTGCCACCGAAGTCTCATCGCAGCTGCTTTCAAATGATAGGATCAATTCGCGCTTCGTCATGTCATGTCCTTTCTAGTCCAAGGGTTTACGCATATCCATTGCGTCGGCGTGCGTGCTGACGTAATACCCGTGTCGAATCTCGCCATCCTGGAACCCCAGCTTGTGATAAAGGTGCTTGGCCACCGTGTTATCGGTTCGCACCTCAAGGGTGATCTCACTGGGGCCCAGATCATACGCCTTATCAATCATCAACTGCATCAGCCGCTCGCCGATTCCCTGGCCCTGGTAAGCTGGCGCAACCGCAATGTTGGTGACATGCGCCTCGTCTTTGCCAAACCAGCAGCCGATAAATGCCACCATCACGTCGTCATCAAACAACACTAAATAAAGTGACCGTTGCGTTTTACGCAGCTCAGAGATGAAGGCGATACGGTCCCATGGCGTGTCATGATAAATCGCTTTTTCCATGGCTAAGGCCGCGTCGATGTCGTCGTTGGTCATCCGCCGGAGCTGATAGGTCTGTTCACCCACCCGCATCGTTTGCGGGGGAAAAGCCAGCTCAACTGGCGGTTCGTGGTCGAACCACTGCTTAAACTTTCTGAACATAAGGTGCGTGCCCCTTATCGTCATGCGTCTTGAGCCAATTAGTCTCCGCCTCGGTGAGCCGCAGGTACCGCGGCACAAAACTGGTCACGTCGACCGGCGACTTGTTAGCACCAAGCAGCGCTAACCGCCCCGCTTGCGGCAGGTTTGAAAGTGAATCGACAAAATGTGCCGATGCCCCAAGTGTCGCCTTGATCGGGTCGGCAAACTTGGCCACGTCACTGCCGACAAAAGTGCTGGGCTGGCGCAGCAGCTTGAGCTCCTGAAGCAGCTCAGCCAGTGCCAGATGCCGATCCTCGACCACATTGATCAACTCGCCGTTCAGCCACTGGTAAACGCCGGCAAACACGTTCTGCCGCCGCGCGTCCATCACCGGGACGATCAAGTTGGTGGTCCATGTCACGCCAGCCGCCATCACCGCGAGACTGGAGACGCCCACCAGTGCCAACTTAAGGGTGTCGGCCAACGTTTTAGCGGTGGTCACGGCGATTCGCACCCCGGTATATGAGCCTGGCCCGTCTGCCACAACGACGCGATCAAGGTCAGCCGGTTCAAGACCGCTGACGGTCATCAACCGGTCGATGGTCGGCAGGAGTTGCTCGCTGTGCGTCTTCTTATGGTTTAACGTCGATTCCGCCAGCAGTTCGCCGTCCACCATCACTGCGACGCTCATCGCGCGATTGGACGTGTCCATTGCCAGGATTTTCATTGCTGTGCCCCCGTTTCTAGTCGGTCTTTATTCTACCATTGAATGGCTATTTGCCAACCCGGCAATGCGCCATGACGCTGAGAACACGCAAAGGGCACCATCCCTTGCGAAATGGTGTCCCCTGCCACCAGGTGTAACCCTGGTGGCTTTTATTGCAGGGTTGCCCCTGCCTGCTATCCCAACCGCTGTCACCAGGGCCGGTCGCTTTATTT
>NZ_AYZJ01000029.1:0-75751 GCF_001436615.1 Lacticaseibacillus camelliae DSM 22697 = JCM 13995 | reverse complement strand
GAAGTTTCCGGGTGGTTCTGACGAGGTTGTTCCTTCCTCGCCCTCCCATCATCCAAAGATAGTATTGCACACAATGCAAACGCTGTCAACTATTTTTTTAAAATTTTTTTGCCATCAGCAATCCTCATCGTCCGCTATTCGCCAGCGTTGTCTCGCGGCCCCTTGACACAACAAAAGGCGTGAGCCGACCCTGCGCCTGAGTCAGTTCACGCCTTTATTCGCACGCCAGCACCCCTCCCCGAGTTCTGTCATGCTTTAGGGGACAAAAAATGGCCATTTGTTGAAAAAGAATCATTGCCGCCTTGCCGCGTTACTAATATGCAAGTCGTGCCCCGTGATACTCATCAAGTGGATTGGCCAATCACTTTTTAAAAAATTAACGCTCGTATATACAAGTCCATCGTACCCCGTTTTTCTTTTTTGGACAATCCCTGATCTTTGCATCAAAAAAGCGCTCGCGATGAGCGCCTCAGCCAATTCTTGTTAAAGTCGCGGCCGGATCCGTTCGACTGCACGCAGCGCGGCGTAGGTCAACGCCGTCTGAATCGGGATCATGATCAGGTTCTTGACCGCCCGAGTCGGCAGAATCACCTGCCACTTAAACCCAGTCAGCGCCAGCCACCAGGTGCCCAGGCCAATGTTGACAAAAATCAACACGATGGTCACAGGCACAAGCACCCGCCATAGAGTGACTTTGTGATTGTGGAAAAACGCGCCGTAGATAAACGCCGCCACCGCTGCACTAATGGTGTAAAGCGGGATGTTCGGGCCCCCGGAAAGCAGCACCCCGACCTGGTCGGCCATGGCCGCGTCAACCGCCGCGACCCACGGACCAAGGTAATAGCCCATCAGCGCAGTGGCGAAAAAGCCCACCCCAAACTTCAGAAACGCAGGGCCAAACGAGAACCGCTGCAGGACGATATCCATCGCCAAAAAAAGACCCATCAAAACGACAGTACGCGTCGCTTTCATCTTGGGGCCAGAAAAAGACAAGACTTGCATAGTGACAATCTCCTTTATTGGAGACGCCTAACGATCAGGCGAATGCGGCACCAACACCGCGGCCCACATGACCTTCGTCCACCGTTCACATTCCGTTCCGGTGGCACTTAACGCGTTGATGCCTACTCCTAGATTTATGGTACGAGCATAAGTCTAGCCTGTTTGCAGAAAAATGCAACAACGTGTGAACTTTCACGTGGCGGTGAGATGAGAAGACTCACACCGAACTCTTCACGCTTTCCTGCCTGCCACCAAAACACTTTTAACCGGCTCGGCGTAACATTCTTGATTGTAACCAAGCGTTACAGGCCTCCGCCCAGAGGCTAGAACACCGCCTGCCCTGGCGGTGTTTTTTTGTTCCGGTTGCATTCCCACCGCCCGGCCGCTAAGCTGAAACTATCAATTCTAGGAGGCAGCTCATGAAACACATTCTGGCTTTACATACCGGTGGGACGATCTCAATGACCGAAAACGCTGCCGGCGCCGTGGTCCCCAGCACCAATAATCCCATGATGGCCGTTCCCGCCCAGCTTCAAGACATCACCGTATCCTCCGAGGAAATTTTCAACCTGCCGTCTCCGCACGTCACGCCCGAAAAAATGCTGACCCTCAGCAAGCGCATCCGCCAGGCTGAGGTGGCTGGCATCGATGGGGTGGTCGTCACCCACGGCACCGACACGCTGGAAGAAACGGCCTTTTTTCTGGATCTGACCACGCCTTCAACGATTCCGGTTGTCGTGACCGGCGCCATGCGCTCCAGCAATGAAATCGGCGCTGATGGCAACTACAACTTTCTCAGCGCCGTGCGGGTGGCGGCAAGCGACCAGGCCCGCGGGATGGGCTGCCTAGTCGTGATGAACGATGAGATCCACACGGCGCGCTTTGTCACCAAGACTCACACGACCAACGTGTCGACATTTCGCACGCCGTCGTTCGGTCCCATTGGCCTGGTCACTAAAAATGGCCCCCGCTTTTTTGAAAAACTGCTGCAAAAAGGGATGGCCCCGATCGATCACGTGGTGGCGAACGTCTATCTGCTCAAGGCGTACGCCGGGATGGATGGCACCTTGTTCGACGCGCTGCCGAAAGAAACCGCTGGCCTGGTGATTGAGGCGCTGGGTGCAGGCAACCTGCCGCCTGCGACCTTGCCGGCCCTGCAGCGCTTGTTGCAACGCGGCGTGCCGGTCGTCCTCGTGTCACGCTGCTTCAACGGCATGGCCGAGGACATTTACGACTACGAAGGCGGCGGGGTGGGCCTCAAGCAGATGGGGGTCACGTTCTGTCAGGGACTGAACGGTCAAAAAGCTCGCATCAAACTGATCGTTGGCCTGTCATCGGGACTGAGCGGCCAGGCGTTGGCCGAATACGTGAATAATGCCGTCAGCTAAGGTCACACCCTGGGCCTTGTATCAGCGGTTAGGCCAGCTACTGGGGCCTTCCGGATGGTGGCCGGCCGATTCCAAGCTCGAAATCGCGGTCGGTGCGATCTTGGTCCAAAACACCAACTGGCGCAACGTCGATCGCGGCCTGGCAAACCTGCGCGCGGCCACCAAATTTGCCCCGACTGCGCTTGCCGCACTTTCGCAGGCAGAACTGATCCCACTGATTCGGCCCAGCGGATTTTACCAAAACAAGAGCCGCGCCTTGGTCGCCCTGATGGCCTGGCTGCAAGTCCGCAACTTTGATTTGGGCGCCATCGGACTGACCGCCCCCACTGTGTTGCGCCAGCAGCTGCTGGCTTTGCCTGGAATCGGCCAGGAGACCGCCGATGCACTGCGCCTCTACGTGTTTGACCAGCCGACCTTCATCGCAGACAACTACTCACGCAGGTTATTTGGCTGGCTTGGGGTGCCGACGAAGACCTATCAGGCGCTTTACCGCCGGCTGCCTGAAGTGGCGACCTGGGCACTGAAAGACGCCCAGGAGTTCCACGGCCTCATCGATAATTTTGGCAAAACCGTTAAGCAAAAAGAAAATTTTAATGACAGTCCGCTCGCCGGACTGAAGCTCGCACTCGCCCATTAAAATAGCAGCCTTCCTCACCAGTGTGTGAAGAAGGCTGCTATTTTCGCTCTGGCATCTTTTGTCGCTTATTTGGCGGCCCAGCGCAGCTTTGCCTCGGCGTTCGCCACGCCGTCGGTGGCGATAAGGTGGTAAGAGGCATCCCCTTCGCTCCGCACGGCCGAGTCAACCGTCGTCCCGTAAGCCACCTCTCGCGCGTACTTGATGTCGGCTTCGACCAGCCGGTGAGTTAACAGGAACTGTTCGCCGAGAACGTCCTCCATCCACTCCATGTAGTGCGCGTTGTTGACGTGCCCATTGCCGTCGATGTCGAAGTACCGAACGCGGTAAGGAACGGTAAGGTCAAAGTCGCCTTGCTTGGGCAGCCGGGGGAACCGCTCAACCTTGCTGTCAAACGAAGCCCCGACCTTTTCGGCAAACTCAGGGATAATCGGGATGATCTTGCGCTTTTCCAGATCCATCATCACCCACGCGCCGCGCATCGTCACCAGCCGCTGGCCCGCATCGTCTTCGAGCCAGTACTCGCGGTAAGTCATCAGCTTGTTATAGGAGGTCGCCTCAGTGCCGGCGATCAGGTGCTCGTCGATTTTCGGCATGCGCGTGACGTCGATGTGGTACTGGGTGATCACCCAGCCAGCGCCGTGCTTGGCCAGCCCGGCAATGCCGGCATCAACTTTATCCAGCTGGTGCTCGGACACCAGCAACATGATGTTGGCCATATTGGCTAAACTCAAAGTGCCAGTTTGCGTGCCCAGGAAAAAAGGCACCGTCAATTCTTCAGTGTACTTCATTGATCCTCCTTGATGCCGTGAAACGTGTTGTAAACCTGCTGACGCTTCAACCCGTTGGCTTTCGCGACCGCCTTGATGGCGTCATTAGGGCGCAAGCCGGCGTCAATCTGTGTTTGCACCTGCGAGTCAATTGGCACCTCACTTGGGGTCGGGACCTTTTTCTCTCCCGGCGCCACGATGATCACGAACTCGCCGCGGGCGCTGGCAGTGGCGTAATCAATCAGATCAGACAGACTGCCGCGGATGAATTCCTCGAATTTCTTGGTCAGCTCACGGGCCAGCACCGCCTGTCGTTCGCCGAAAATCTCGCGAATGGTGGTCAGCGTTTTGGCCACGCGGTAAGGCGATTCGTAGAAAATGACCGCTTGCCGGGCTTCAGCAAGCGCCTGCAGCGCCGTCCTTTGCTCGCTGGCCTTGCGCGGTAAAAAGCCGTAGAACATGAACGGCTGCGGCTCGATGCCGCTGGCGATCAGGGCCGTCAGTGCGGCGTTGGCACCAGGCAGCGGCACCACCGGAATCTCGGCATCGATGGCCGCCTTGACCAGCTCCTTGCCAGGGTCGGAAATTGACGGCATCCCCGCGTCCGAGACCTGGGCAATCGACTCGCCTTGCTTGAGTCGCTCAAGCAGCTCGGGGATGCGGGCCTGAGTGTTGTGCTCATGAAAGCTGATCTGCTTAGTTTCAATTTCGAAGTGGTTGAGCAACTTCTGTGTGTTGCGCGTGTCCTCGGCCGCAATCAAATCAACGGCCTTCAGCGTTTTGACCGCGCGAAAGGTCATGTCGTCCAGGTTGCCGATCGGCGTCGGGACCAAGTACAAGGTGCCGGTGTCGTGGCTGGCAAAGCTGGCCATCTGCCGCGCCGCCATCAGTGTTCACCATAGATGACGTCGAGGCAAAAGGCGCAAGGCTCGTCGTCGACTCGGCGCTGGCCGTACATATATGGGCACACGTGGAAGCCTTCGTTGTACAGACTCTCCAGGTTGGCCTTCGACTTCGTCAGCTCAGTGGCTCCGGTGGACTGGGCATGCGCCGCGTCCAATGCGGCCAGGTGCTCGCGCAGGTGTTTGTTTTCCATTTCCAGCTCGGCATTGCGCTCTAGGGCCTTAGCCACATCATTTTTGAGCCCGGTCACGCGCGTAAGCAGCCCCTGGGCGTCATGCTCAAGTTGAATGAAGTTGTCGTACAGATCTTTTTTCTCCACGAAATCACCCTTCTAAAAGTTGCAAAACCAAGGCCTCGACCGCCGATTGAAACGAGACGTTCTGACCCAGCCGGATCTCCGCCGTCAGCACTGCGGACAGGCCAGCGCTCAGGCGCGCGCCTGTCTGCTCGGCCAGCGCAAGAATCGCCAGGTCGTTGCCGAAGGTGCGCGGCGCCTGGACATGGTAATGCTGGTTCAGTGCATCCGCATAGGCAAGCCCAAGCAGTGCCAGCGTCTGCGTCTGCTCCTGCAGCGTCTTGGCCAGCGGCAACAAAGTCGTTTGAACGGCCACAAACGCGGTCGCGTCGTGTTTGCTCAGTTGGGTGACCAGCTGCAAAACAGCTGTGACCCGCTTTTCAAACTGCTCGTCGGCAACCAGCACCTGTGCCGAATCGGTGTCGGCCGTCAGGTTAGCGGCAACGGTCGCCAGGCGTGCATCCGCCCCGGCTGCCACCAGCGCTTCCTTAACGCGAGCAGCAGGTGGCTGCGGAAAACTGATCACCTGGGCCCGCGACCGAATCGTCGGTAGCAGCTGATTTTTAGCCGCCGTCGTCAGGATGATGGTCATCCCTGGCACCGGCTCCTCATAGTACTTCAAAAGACTGTTTTCGGCGCCGGCGGTCAACTTTTCAGCGTCTTCGATCACAAACACGCGCCGGTTGCCTTCGACACCAGTCTTACTCATTTCCTGGCGCATCGCCCGCACATCGTCGACCTTAATGCTTTTGGCGTCGGTGTTCAGCCACACCACATCGGGGTGATTGCCGGACAGCACCCGCTGACACTCCGGACATTTGCCACATGGCTTACCCGCCTGCACGTTCTGACAAAAGAGGCGCATCGCGATCCACTGTGCGAGCGCCGCCTTTCCAGTGCCGTCAGCCCCGGCAAAAATGTACGCCGAGCTCAAGTTGCCGGCACCGATGATTTGGCTAAACTGGCGCACCAATACCGGCTGCAGGGTTTCGATCGTGTTCATCAGAACTGGTGGAACGCGTCGACAGGCAGCACGAAGACCGTCGCACCGCCGACTTGAACCTCGACGGGATACGCCATCGAGGAATCAGACGTCGCGTCCAGATTGACCGGCGGGGTCATGAACTGCCGCCGAGTTTGCGCAGATTCCTTGATGATCTGCAGGACCTCATCCACGCGCTCGTCTTCCACCCCGATGATGAAGGTGGTGTTGCCGGACTTCAAAAAGCCGCCGGTGGAACTCAGCTTAGTCGCCCGGATGTTTGCATCGATGAACTCGCTGGACAACAGGTTCGAATCCTTATCTTGAACGATGGCCATGATCAACTTCATATGTTTTTCCCCCTGTGAGTGGCTGCCAAAATCCTGCTTTACGTCTAGTTTACTGCCAAGTGGCGCCCAAGTGTTCAGCCAAAATAGCGGCGCAGCGCGCAACGACCGCTTCGATGGGCTGGCTGGCATCCACGGTTTTGATCCGCGTCGGTTCCGCCTGAGCCAGGCGTAAGTACGCCGCGCGCACCCGCTGATGAAAGGCGAGGCTTTCGCGATCCAGGCGGTCGTACTGGCGCGACTGCCGGTGAGCCTGGATTCGGGCCAAGCCTGCCGCACTTTCAATGTCTAAGTACAGCGTCAACTCCGGTGCCTGGCCGTCGGTGGCGAACTGATTCATTGCCAAGACCGCCGCCTCGCCGATTTGCCGCCCGCCGCCTTGGTACGCAACAGAGGAGTCAACAAACCGGTCGCAGATCACCAAATCGCCGGCGGCCAGCGCGGGGTCGATGACCTCCACGAGGTGCTGCCGCCGCGATGCCGCGTAAAGCAGCGCCTCGGTGCGCGCGTCCATGGCGGTATTTTGGGGATCAAGGATCAGACTGCGGATCTTTTCCGAGATCTCTGCGCCACCGGGCTCACGGGTCAGCCGCACAGGCATCGCCACGTGTTTTTCAATCATAGGGATCAGCGCGTTAAGCACGCTAGTCTTTCCTGCCCCATCCGGGCCTTCAAACGTAATGAATCTGCCTGCCACTGGTTTCAACTCTTTCATCTGTTAATGAGTCTAGTTTACTTGAAAAGCCGAGGGAATTAAACCACGACCAATCCTTCATGCAAAAAAGAACCCGGCCAAGCCGGGCCCTTACTGATTCTCCTCGAGGTAACGCGCCGCCATCTGCTCGACCAGCTGCCCGGAAACCCGACGCTCCCGCGCCTCCCTGTGCAGAAAGTCGAACAAGGCCGCCTGCAGATCAAGCTGAGCCTTGGTGACCTCATCGACCTCGCGAAAAGAGCCGACGAGCTTGCGCTGGCTGGCCATGCGATCGCGTACCCGGTAAATCTCTTCCATCAACTGCCGATCCGCCGCGTCCTTGATACTCGGCTTTTTTTTGCCAAAAAACATGACGCCGCCTCCTTAAAGTTCCGTCCGGCCCTCCACGGCCTTGAGCAGGGTCATCTGGTCGGCGTACTCAATGTCCGAGCCGACTGCCAGCCCGTGTGCCAGGCGCGTGACCTTGATCTTGGCCGGCTTGATCAGGCGAGCCAGGTACTGCGCGGTGGACTCGCCCTCAGGCGTGGCGTTAGTCGCCACGATGACCTCCTTGACCTCGGGGTGATCTTGAAGCCGTTTGATCAGGCTCTCGATATTCAGGTCCTCTGGCCCTTTGCCTTCGATTGGACTCAGCACCCCGTGAAGCACGTGATACAAGCCGTGGTAATCGTTGGTGCGGTCGATGCTCATCACATCCTTGGGCTGTTCAACGACTAGGATGGTGCTTTGGTCGCGGCTCTTGTCCTGGCAAATTTCACAGGGGTCATCATCGGTAATGTTGCCGCAAATGCTGCAGTAGTGAAGCTGCGTCTTGGCCGCCGTCAGCGCCGAGGCAAAACTGGCGACGTCGTCCTTGTTCATGTCGATCGTATAAAACGCCAGCCGCGTTGCGGTTTTGCTGCCGATCCCCGGCAATTTCATGTAACTGTCGATCAGTTTTTCAATCGGTTGTGGATATTGCATGGTGCCTCCTAGCGCGGCAGACCCTGGGTGTACTTGCCCATTTTCTGCTTGGTTGCATCGTCGACCTGCTTTAGGCCTGCGTTCATCGCTTCAATGATCAGATCCTGAAGCATGTCGGGATCGTCAGGGTCGATGGCCTCGGGCTTGATTTGAATGTCTTTAAGGGTCTTGTCCCCGGCAAGGGTCACGGTCACCATGTCTGAGGCCGAAGTCGCCGTGAATTCGCTTTTGTTCAGCTCCTCCTGGGCCTGGGTCATTTCCTTTTGCAGCTTTTGCATCTGTTTCATCATGCCAGCCATATTGCCGCCACGCATCATATCAATCACGCTTTCTAGTCATTTTTGACTGTAATATTGGGTTCTTTACCGAACAAATCGGTGATCGGCTTGACCACCGGGGATTCTTCCTTGGCCGCTTGCTTGGGCTTCGGTGCGCCGTGTTCGACCAAGTACTGCTTGCGGACAACGGGCCACGCCTGTTCTTGGACCAGCACGACCTGGCGCGGGCCGCCCATCAGCTTGCTAAGGCCCTCGTTCAGCCCGGTCATCAGCGCGGAGTCGCTGTTCGCCCGCTCAATTAGGATGTCATAGGCAAAGCTGACAATCACGCCGGTGGGGCTCGCCGCCACTGGCTTAGAGATTTTCATCATCGCCTGATCCGGCACGGACAACATCGACAACAGGTCCGGCCAAATCTCCTTGACCGCTTCAAGATCTTTCTTCGTCGCGGCGCCGAGGATCGGATAAATCTTTTCCTTGGGCACCTTGACGCCTTGGTGAGCCAGTGTGGTCGGCTTCGATTGCGGAACAGTAGCCGCTGGTGCGCCTTGCTGCAGGGTTTGAATCTGTTTGGCCAGCTTTGCAACGGTTTGTTCCAGCTGCTTCACTTCGGCACTGGCCACTGGCGCTTGCGCCGGGACCACCTGAGGCACCGGTTGACCCAACTGCACCGTTGCCACTTCCAAGTACAAAGTCGGACTGTTGGTCAGCCGCAGCTGGCCTTGCGTCGCATTCAGCACCGCGATCATGTGGTACAGCTGGGTGGGTTTAAACTGATCCGCCAGTGCCTTAAAGTGGCTATCTTGGAGCGCACTGGCGGTGTCGTTGACCAGCGCCGGCGCCTGCTGGTAAACCAGCAGATCACGCAAGTAGCCAATCAGGTCATCGATCAGCCGCCCGGCGTCCTTGCCGGAAGCCAGTAGCTGTTCAATGGTCGTCAGCGCTGCCGCTGTGTCGTTTTCCGCCACGTGCTGAAGATACTCGCCCAGCTGGACAACAGCCGCTCCGCCGGTCACATCAAGCGCATTTTCCACTGTCACGTGATCCTGACCAAACGCCAGCACCTGATCGAGGATGGACAGCGCATCGCGCATACCGCCTTCCGCCGCCTTGGCAATGACCATCAGTGCCTGATCGTCGTACGTGATCTTCTTATCGTCCAAGATGAACTGCATGCGCTTGACGATGTCATCGGCAGTGATCCGGCGAAAATCAAACCGCTGGGTCCGGCTGATGATCGTCGCCGGAATTTTTTGCGGTTCGGTCGTCGCCAGGATGAAGACCACATGGGCCGGCGGTTCCTCAAGCGTCTTGAGCAGCGCGTTGAAGGCGCCGGTCGACAACATGTGGACTTCATCAATGATGTAAACCTTAGTTTTACCTTCAGTCGGCGCGTACTTCGCCTTGTCACGAATATCACGAATCTCGTCAACGCCGTTGTTCGAGGCCGCATCAATTTCGATGACGTCGGTCATGCTGCCGTTGTTGATCGCCACGCACAAATCACACGTGTTGTCCGGTTCCCCAGCTTCAATATGGCGACAGTTCAGCGCCTTGGCCAAAATTTTGGCGACACTGGTCTTCCCCGTCCCACGCGGTCCACAGAAAAGATAGGCGTGGCTGGTTTGCTGCTCGATCAGGGCATTTTTCAGCGTCGTGGTGATGGCATCTTGGCCGATCACATCTTTGAATTGCTGGGGCCGAAAGACCCGGTATAGCGCTTGATAAGCCACGCGTCCTCATCCTTTCTAACTGTTCTAGTTTAACATATGAAGGCTGCGAAGCGGGACGCTTTTAGCGGGATGGCTAGCCTAGGTAGCGGCATTGCCGTCGCACTTGGGCGGCGAGGCTGCTGCCGTAGCTAGACACGCCCGCGTTGGCCCGCTGAGCGCAACTACAGGCTGCGAAGTGAGGCGAACTTAGCAGGATGGCCAGCCTAGGTTAGGGCCTTGAAGCCGCTCTTGGGCTTCGAGGTCCTGGCCGTAGCTGGACACGCCTGCGTCGCCTCACGGAGCGCAACTACAGGCTGCGAAGCGGGACGCTTTTAGCAGGATGGCCAGCCTAGGTAGCGGCATTGACGCCGCACCTGGGCGGCGAGGCTGCTGCCGTAGCTAGACATGCCCGCGTTGGCCCGCTGAGCGCAACTACAGGCTGCGAAGTGAGGCGAACTTAGCAGGATGGCCAGCCCAGGTAAGGGCCTTGAAGCCGCTCTTGGGCTTCGAGGTCCTGGCCCGTAGTGGGACGCTTTTAGCGGAATCCGCCCGCCCATTTTCGCGTTGTTTCGGCGCAACTGAAGTGCTACGCTGTGAAAGATTAGAATTGGAGGAGAAAAATGCTTCATTACTTACAACGCCACCCCTGGCGCGTGACATTATCGATTGGCCTGAGCGTCGCTGCCGCAGCCGTGCTGGTCGCCTATTCCTATGTGCTGCAACTGATCACTGATATCGCGACCGGGCGGGTGAATTTGGCCTTCTCAATCGCCGTCCCATTAATTGTTGGCTATCTCGTAATCCAGGCCGTGACCAATTCAGCCAGCGAGTATGTCAATGAGGCACTGCCACTGCAGTTGGGAGATGAGTTGCGCCGTGATCTTTTCAGCCGCGACCTGGCGCAGCGACCAAACGTATTTGGCCAGCAACCCGTCGGCAACTATGTGACCCAGCTGACCAAACAAGTCGACATTGTCACCAGCAGCTATTTTCACGTCATCCTGCGCGCCTTCTACCTGCTGATGCTATTGGTGTTTGCCGCGGCGGGCACCCTGCTGATCGATCCGGTCATCACTTTGGCGGTCGTGCTGCTTAGTTTGCCCGCGCTGATTTTCCCCTTTCTGGTGAAAAAACCGCTAGAACATGCTAAAGATCAGGTCGTTTCGGCAATCGAGCGGTACACCAGTCGGGTGACCGATTCGCTGAGCGGTTTTACCACCATTGCCCACGCTTTGGCACAGCCGCCATTTCACCGACTGCACCAGCAAGTCAGCCGCGATGTCCGCCTGACCTCGACCCGCGAGCAACAGATTCAAAAAATCACCAGCGGGATGTCCGATTTTCTTGGCGACATCATGTACCTAGGCACCTGGCTCGTCGGTGCCTACTTTGTGCGGCAAGGGCAGATCACGTTGGGCCAGCTGGTTGCCTTCTCGCAGCTGGCCAGCTTCTTTAACTGGCCCCTAGCGCTGCTGACCGAAATGCTGGCTCAATTTTACGGTGCGCGTAAAGTGGCCAAGCAGTTGGCCGGGCTAGCTCGGCCTGCGACCACCACCCCCACTGCCGACCCGGAAAAACTCAAACTGACGAATCCCCTGATTGAAGCGCACCAGGCAAGCTATCAGAAAGTGCTCCACGACATCGAGCTCAGGCTTGAACCCGACCAGAAGTACCTGCTGGTCGGTGCCAGTGGGAGTGGCAAAACGACCCTGATGCGACTACTGCTGGGCGAGCTGACCCCAACCAGCGGTCGGGTCACGCTGAGCGGCCAGCCAGCGGCCAAGCTGGCGCCCGCTTCCGTCTTCGGCCTGATCGGCGAACTGGAACAGCAGGCCGATATTTTTGCCGGCACGGTTCGCGAGAACGTCACCTTATTCAGCAAAGATTACACCGATGATCAGGTGGCAGCTGCCCTGCGCCAAGCCGGCATGACCGACTGGCTAGCGACGCACGGGCTGGACACCGTGGTTGACCGCACCAGTCCCCTGCTTTCGGGTGGGGAAAAGCAGCGGGTCTCCTTGGCCCGCCTGCTGCTGCGTCATTATCAATTCATGGTGCTCGACGAAATGACCACGGGCCTAGACCCGCAAATCGCCGACCGCCTGCAGGCCGACATCTTCAACATGAAGCAGGGCTTCGTCATGATCACGCACCAGTACAACGCGGCCACGTTCGCCAAGGCGGACCGAATCTTCGTCATGGCGGCCGGCCGGATCGTTGCCGCCGGGACCCAGCGTGACCCACAAGTGGCCGCCGCACTCGACAGTCTGGCACTGCATTGATCGATCCTAAAGACTAGTAATGAAAAGGACGCACCCGCTGGGGTACGTCCTTGTTTATTTGCTCAAAAACTTAAGGCACATGACAAACGATCCTTAGTGCTGCTTCCTTCCGGACCTGACACAATTCGAAAGGCTGCCATTGCCTCAAGGCCTTTCGGCAAGATTCATTATACCTGTTTGTCCGCGCTTTGGCCAGCCCGCTTTGCCGCCTTGCGTTTGGCGCGGATGTTCTGAAAGAACGCCGCCAGCAGGTCCCCGCTCTCGTGGGCCCGCAACCCCTGCACCACCTCAACTTGGTGATTGAAGCGGGAATCGGTCAGCAGATTGACCAGCGAGCCAGCCGCACCGGCCTTGGGGTCCTTCGCGCCGTAAAAACACCGCCGCACCCGCGCGTTGATCATCGCACCAGCGCACATGGGGCAAGGCTCTAGCGTCACGTACAAATCGCACTCTTCCAGCCGCCAAGTGTGCAGTGTCATGCAGGCCTCCTGAATGGCCAGGATTTCCGCATGCAACGTACTGTCTTGCGCGTGTTCACGCAAATTGTGACCACGGCCAATAATTTGACCACTTTTCACCACGACGGCGCCAATGGGAACTTCGCCGATCACACCGGCAGCCCTGGCCTCATCCAGTGCCGCTGCCATAAAATCATCAGGTGTTAGTTCAGCCATAGCTCCTCCTTACTTCGTTGCCCGCAAAATATAGTAACCGTGTTCCATTTTGATCTTCTCGGCACTGGCAAACGTTGCCTGCATCAACTTCAACGCCGACGGGGCCCCCTGCTTTTTCTGGATCACACAGTACAGCTGGCCGCCTGGCAGCAGATGCTCATGGGCACCGGCCAAGATTGCCGAAACAATTGCCTTACCCGCGCGAATCGGGGGATTGGTGACGATCACGCCAAACTGACCATCAATTTGCTCGTAAACCGACGACTCGATAATCGTCACATTTGCAATCTGATTGGCTTCGGCGTTGCGTTTAGCCAGCGCCAGTGCGCGTTCGTTCACGTCGGACATGGTCACCTGGCGCGCCGGAAACCGTTTGGCCAGCGCCAACCCAATCGGCCCATAACCGCAGCCGACATCCAGCATTGGCCCAGCTGGCAGTGCCTGGTCGACCACCGTTGCAATCATCGTGCGACTGCCAAAATCAATTGTCCGCTTGGAAAAAACACCGTTGTCAGCGGTAAACTGCAACCGTTTGCCGGCCAATTCATAGGAAAAAGTCTGTTCATCATGAGGCAGATCCGGATCATTCGTATAGTAATGGCTCATTGCGTATTCCTTTCATTACGACTCAAGAAAACCACCGCGCGTCCCAGTCTGGCAAGGCGGCCGTGCAGCACAAACGGCTCGCGCTTTTCGACCCGCTGGTTCACCAGCAGAAGAATCTGCAGCAAAGTAAACAGCAGTGAATTGCGCTTGCGGTAGGCCACGTACTTTGGGACCCACTTGGTGACGTATTTGTTCTTATACGAGCGTAACCCCTGGAAGCCATAAAAGCGATACCCATATTCGTATACCAGGTGCGCAATTTTTTCTTCAAAGAACGAATAGCTCGAGGTCCCCACGTTGGCCAACGGCGCCATGCCCATGTTGAAATAGTGATAGCCGTCGGCACTGGCCTGCTGGAACAGGTTCACAAACACCGCGTCCATGATCCCGCTGGGGGCGTCTTCGCTGTGGCGCATCAGGTCGATCGAGGTCGCCTCCTGCGTCGCCATTGGCATCGCCGAGGCAAAGGCCACGATTTTGCCTTCTGGATCCTTGATGACAGCAATTGGCGCCGTATTCAGGTAGTCCCGGTCGAAGTACCCCAGGCTAAACCCCTTTTCCGGCCGGCCTGCCAGCCAACTGTCGGAAATCTGTTTCAAGGCATCAAAAGTGGCATCGGCAAAGGGCGGCTTCAGCCAATCATACGTGTAGCCTTCGCGCTCGAACTTGTGCATCAGGGCGCGCTCCCCTTTGCGCTTAGTGCCGGCCAGCGTGAACTGCGTGACGTCGACATACCCTTCTTCGCCGAATTTCATGAAGTCGAACCCGTACTCATGCAGCAACATCGTTAACGCTTCGGAAACTTCGTAAAACACCAGCGACAGGTCTTCTTTATCCGCGGCCGCCATAAAGTCGGCGATGGCAGGCCCGATTTGCTCGGGGTCGCCGATTGGCTCGCCCAGGATCACGATTTTATCGGTTTTCTTTCGAAACAGGAAGAACACCCGGTCCTCCCCATCAACTTGGAAAAAGCGCACACGCTTATCGCCTAAGAAGGCCAGGTGGGAGATCTCATTGCCGCCCCATTTGGCCAGCACGGCCTTGACGCGGCTTGCGTTTAATGCCTCGCCCAAAGGCGCTCTCGGCGTGCTCAGGTACCGGTAAATAATGCTCAACGTCAGCGCGGCGACCAGCACCCCAACGAACGTCGTGAACCACATGCGTTCAGAGGGAAACAGAAACGCGACCGGCACTGGGTGCCGGTGGTGGATCGTCGGCAGATTGTAGAACAACGCCAGCGCGTAAAACAGTGCCGTCAGGCCGAAAATGCCCCCGTCGATCAGCCGACTGCCCCACGGAAAGTCCAGCCGGTCACGTGTCAGCTCCCCGCGCGCCAGCACGGCGGTCAGCAAGATCACCAGCAGAAAAACGACAAACCGCAAACTGAAATCGCGCGTCAAGGAACCGACAAAGGCCACCACCAGCACCATCAGCGTCGGCCAAAAGGCCTTTTTCACCTTGCCGGCAATGCCGCGCGCAAAGCCGAAAATGATGAAGGCCATCAGGATGTTGGTCACCCGGCTCAAGAACAAAAACGTGAACGGGTAAAGCCGGACAAAGACGTGGTTCGCCATCGCGGAAACCGGCACAACGCCGCGCAAAAGCAGCATGATCGCAGAAAAATACAGAAAGGCGACTAACACTTTGTGGGCCACTTTTTGCACGAGCTGAAGCGGCAGCCCGTCAAGTTGACGGTTAAGCCGCTCCCCGGCATCGTGCAGAAACAAGGCGATGCCGAGGACAAACGGGATCACGTAATAAAACAACCGGTAAAAGAGCAGCCAAACCGCAGCGACGTTGTTATTCACGCCGAGTTGTGACAGTCCCAGCAGCATGAACACATCAAACGATCCCAGGCCCCCTGGCACCATCGAGATCACGCCCAGCACATTGGCCACCATGAACAGCGGGAGCACGTGGCTCAGCGCGATCGGCACACGTAGAAAAGCGCCAATTGCCAAAAAGAACAGCGCGCAACCGCCCCATTCCAGGAAGGACCCCAGGGCTAGCCGCAGCTGCCGTCGTAGTGGTATGCCAGCGAAAATACCTTTATCGGCAACATGAGTCACCAGCATGACCAAGGGAAAGTACGCCGCTCCGCCAATCAACCAAACCCAGTAATCGGTGAACATTTTACCGATGCCAAGGCCAAAAATCATGACCAGCGCGATCATCGACCACAGCGAAAGCCCGGCGAGCAAAAACAGGGCGATTTTTGAGATGGCGACCAGAATTTCCTTGTTGGTCGCCCCTTTGTGGTAAAAGTTGGCTCGCAAACTGGCCCCTAAGAATCCGCCGAAGCCGGCGATGTTCGTGAAGGTGTTGACCACCCAGCCGGAGCGGGCAACGTAACTCGGCTTGAAATCACCCGGCAGCATCTGTGCGATCGTAAAATCGTAGTTCAGCATTGGTGTCACCGCCAGCAGCCCCAGCGCGGCCATGGCCAGCAGGGACCACGGACTTTGACTGGTCAGACTGGCCTGGATTTCGGCGCCGGAGAGCTCGCGCCCGATCCGGCCCAGCTCGATCACGACAAAGACCAGCACTGACAAAATAAACAGGACCTTAATCTGCGTCATGTGCGCCTTGAGCCACTTAAATGTCGCCTTGGCCGCTTTTTTCATGTTCATCCTCCACTTTTGCAATTAGTTCAATGCTTCTAGTATAGCGAAGGTGGCGCGGGTTCGCGCTTAAGATAACAATAACGTTAGGCGTCGTTTACATCTTTGACGCTATTCCTTACAATTAGACTCATACGGAGGCCGAACATGAAATTACTCAATAAAGTGCTACCCGCGTTGGCGGTCTTGCTGGCTGCTGGCATGCTGGGCGGTTGCAATCAGACCGGCAGCAGCCAACCCGGCAGTGACAACGCAAAGGCCAGCAGCAAGAACCTGCCTGGGCCAAAGATCACCGCGCCCACCACACTGTTTAAATCCGTCAACGGCAAAACCAAGCTCAAATTCAAACTCAGCAACAACGCCAAGTTCACGCTGCGCGACCGCGACGCCAACAACAAGGTCCTGGTCAGCGGTGAAGGCAGCGGCAAAACCACCACGATCAATGGGGCCATCGACGAAGGTGAGCTTGATCTGGTCGCGACGCTCAACGGCAAAACCGCGACCAAGACACTGAGCGTGGTGCCCAGCACCGGCCCCGCTTCACGCGTTCTCGAGGTCAATAAACTCGGCCTTGGCCCCAACGACACGTATGGGCTGCGCGTGACCCAGGTCACCCACCAGCTGAACGCAGAGGGCCAGAAGCTGGTGGCAAGTGGCAAGCTGCGTAAAAACCTGAGCATTCAAATCACCGTGGAGTACGCCAACTTTACGGATCAGGCCGGCTTCGCACCGACCCCCAGTCAGTTTGAAATCACCGGTCCGTTCCTCGCGCCGGCAACCGTGCTGCCGAACCAGCAGGGCACGACTAAACTCTTGCCCGGCGGCTATGCCAGTACCACTTTTTGGGCCTACTTCGGCAACGCCGGAGTCGTCGTCGGCAAGGGCATTGATGTGCAGCTGGATTACCACGGCCCAAACATGTCAGACCCGCTGCTTTTTGCCGCCACCACTGAATAGCAACCCTTGGTCGACCAATGCTGGCCGGCCTTATTTTTGGCCAAAAAAATACCGGACACCCACGATGGGCATCCGGCATTGGGCAATCCTTACTTGAGGGTAACGGTTGCGCCAACGGCTTCGAGTTCTTCCTTAAGCTTGTTAGCTTCGTCTTCGGAAACGTCTTCCTTGATGTTGGAAGGTGCAGCGTCAACCAAGCCCTTCGCATCCTTCAGGCCGAGACCTGTGATGGTGCGAACTTCCTTGATTACCTTAACCTTTTCCTGGCCGGCTTCGGTCAGTTCAACGGTGAAGGTATCCTTAGCAGCGGCTGCATCGTCGCCACCAGCGGCACCGGCAGCTGCAACAGGGGCAGCGGCGGAAACGCCGAATTCATCTTCAATTGCTTTAACGAGGTCGTTCAGTTCAAGGATGGAAGCATCCTTCAACTGGTCGACAATAGCCTTTGTATCTAAAGCCATGTTTGTATCCTCCAATTTATAGTGTGATTGTTTGATTTACGGTTCGACTAGGCAGCCTCAGCCACATTACGCAGCTGGTTCTTCGTCCTTGCTGTCGGCAACGGCCTTGACGGCGTATGCGACGTTGCGCACTGGTGCCTGCAGAACAGACAGCAGCATTGACAGCATCCCATCGCGGTCTGGCAGCTTGGACAGTTCTGTGATCTGTTCCAGGCTGGCAACCTTGCCTTCGATGATCCCGCCTTTGACAACGAGGTCATCAAACTGCTTGGCGTACTTGGTCATAATGCGGGCAGGGGCAACGGCGTCGTCGTTTGAAAAGGCAATCGCGGTCGGGCCCTTGAACAGATCGTCCAAACCCTTGTAACCAGTAGCGTCAGCGGCACGGCGGAGATAGGTGTTCTTGATGACTTCCATCTTGACACCATTGTCACGCAATTCCTTGCGCACCTGCGTTACTTCATCAACAGTCAGGCCACGGTAGTTCACAACAACGGCGCTTTTTGCAGCCTTGAACTGCTCAACGACGGCGTCAACCACCTTAGCCTTAGCAGCGATAATTGATTCACTCATAGATTTTTCACCTCCTGTAGTTTGGTTGAAGTTTTTTCCAATAAAAAACTCCATGTCTACCAAGACATAGAGGTATCTGACGTACTGATACCACCTCGGCAGGATATTAAGGCTTGCGCCACCTGAGTCTTAGGCAGAGTGAATTATCACAACGAGAAGCGTATCATGAACGGCCCCCAGCGTCAAGAAATACTTCCAGAAACCGAAAAAAGGCCCCCCCTCTGCAGCGGGTGCCTCAATTTTCTTAACGGCTGGATTCTTTCGGCTCCAACCGGCGCTGCACAAATCCCAGCACCAAGTCCGCGATAATCGCCATCAGCGCCGTGGGCAGCGCGCCGGCAAGGATGATGGCCCCGCCGTTGGTCGCGTTAGTCCCACGGATGATGATATCCCCGAGCCCGCCGGCGCCAACAAAGGCCCCGATGGCGGTGATGCCGATCGCAACGACCAGCGCGTTGCGAATGCCGGCCATGATCACACTCATCAACAGCGGGATCTCGACTAGGTAAAGCCGCTGAAACGAGGTCATCCCCATCCCCTTGGCGGAATCGATCACCGTCGGGTCAACGCTGATCATGCCCGTGTACGTATTTTTGATGATTGGGAGCAGTGAGTACAGAAAGACGGTGACGATGACGGTGTTCACCCCGAGCCCAAGGCCCAGCATGATGATCGAGAGCATCGCCAGGCTGGGAATCGTTTGAATGACGTTGGCAATGCCGATGATGGTGCTGGACAGCTTGCGGTTGCGGGCGATAAACAGCCCAATGGGGATCCCGATCACAGCCGCGATCAACACCCCATATATCGAAATCAGAAAATGGCGGGTGAACTGACTCAGCACATAACTGCCGTTCGTCGTCATGTAATACCAAAACTGCTGCCACGTATTCATGTTCGCCATCAGTGTTCACTTCCTCTGAAATAATGATGCTTGACCAAAAACTCGCGGGCCACGACTGATGGTTCTTTCAGCTGGTCATCCACCTGGTAGTTGAGCGCCTGCATCGCCTTCATACTGATCTTGCCGTCAAGCCGATGCAGCACTGGTGCCAGCTTGGGGTATTTTTTCAGTAAGCTGTCGTTAACGACCAGCGACGCATCGTACGGCGGGAAAAAGTGCTTGTTGTCCTTCAGCACGGTCAGATCATAAGACTTAATGCGGCCGTCCGTCGAATACCCGAGCACGGTTTGCATTTTGCCGGCCTCGACCGCGTCGTACACTAGTCCGATCTGCATCGGGTAGACGCGCTTGAAGTCAAACCCGTAACCGGTTTTAAAATCCGCGTAGCCGTCGCCTTTGCGATTCATCCAGGACGAATCCACCCCGGCGTCCATGCCCTTCGCCAGGGGCTGCAGCTGACTGATGGTCGACACGTGGTGCTGAGCAGCGAACTGCTTGGTGACCATAAACGCGTATGTATCGGCGAACCCATATGTGGGAAACCAGGTCTGGTGGTACTTTTGCTTGAAAACGCGCTTGACGATCCAGCTGGCCTTTTGGGGATTTTTTTCAACCGGCATCTTCAAAGTCCCGGTCAGGTCGGTGCCGGTGTAGCGCGTCGCGGCAATGTCGGCGTCCCCACGGAGCATCGCCTGATGCGTGACCGTGGTTGACCCAAGATTGGCCACTAAGGTCGTTGGGTAGCCCAGCTCATGGGTGATCAGCTCCGCCAGCATGTTCGCCATGACTGAACTTTCCGTGGAGCTGAGCGCCGCGATCTTGATTGTGTCCTGGTCGGTGCCGGCAATGCCGGGAAACCCGCAGCCAGAAAGCGTCAGAACAGCCGTCGCCAGCACGAGAAAAAGTTTGGTGAACTTCTTCATTGCTCGGCCTCCTTCCGACTGGTCCGCGGGGTCAGCCGCTTTTCCAACTTGCCCAAAAGCCAATCGACCGTCAGCGCCAGGAGCGTGACGGGAATGGTGCCGCCGATGATCAGATCCGGCTGAAACAGGTTCAGCCCGCTGAAGATCAGGTCGCCCAAACCGCCGGCCCCAATATAGGAGGCCAGCGTCGCCCAGGCGATCACGTACACGGCTGACAGGCGAATGCCGGCCATGATCACCGGCATCGCCATTGGCAGCTCGACCTGGGTGATCGACTGCACGGCGGTCATTCCCATGCCTTTCGCCGAATCCAACAGTGCCGGGGAAACGTCTTCCATCCCGATGTACGTGTTGCGCAGAATCGGCAGCAACGAGTAAATAAACAGCGCAACAATCGCCGGCAAGCGGCCGATCCCAAAGAGCGGGATCATGAGCGCCAACAGTGCCAGACTCGGCACCGTCTGCAGCATTGAGGCAATGGCGATGACCACTTTGGCCGTGCGCGGAAAGCGCGTGAGGACCACACCCAGCGGCACCGCGACCAGAATACCCAAGCCCAGCGAAATGCCAGAAATGTACAGCTGTTCCCAGGTTTTCACAAGCAGTTCGGTACCGTGCTGCGCCAAAAAGTTAACCATTCTGGTCGCCTCCCACCTGCGGCTCGGCATCGGCTTTCGGCGCCTGCTCGCTGTGATCGGCGCTCTCCCCCCAGATGGTGTCGTATACCATGTCGACCAAAGCCGCCCGGGTAACGATGCCCTTCAGCTTGTTATCCTGGTCGACCACCGGGACGTACTTCAATCCGCGCTTGAGAATGCGGTCGACCGAATCACGCAGGAGCGCAGACTCCTGAACGTAAAAAAGCTTTTTTTGCATGATGTCGGCCACGGCAGTCGACTTCGCGTACTGGCGCGTAAGGGACTCAATGTCGATAAAGCCCTTGAGGTAACCATTGTCATCAACCACCAGCAGGGTGTCAACGCGCCGGTCACGCATCAGCTTGATTGCCTCGACCAAAGACTTCCCAGGCGTGATCGACACTGGATCCTTCAGCATGATCGCGCCCACCGTCGTGACATCCGCACGGGCTTGGATCAGGCGTTCCTCGCCAATCAACTCCCGCACAAATGGCGTCGCCGGGTGCTGCAACAGTGCCGTTGGCGTCGCGGTTTGAATGATGTGGCCACCGTCCATGACCACGATTTTGGTGGCCAGCTTGAGCGCCTCGTCCATGTCATGGGTAACAAACACCACCGTTTTGCCAAGCGTTTGCTGCAGGTTCTTGACCAGGTCTTGCAGGCTTTCACGGGTGATTGGATCCAGGGCCCCGAACGGCTCGTCCATCAGGATCAAGTCCTGATTCGCCGCCAGCGCTCGAATGACCCCAATGCGCTGCTGCTGACCCCCGGAGAGCTCGGCCGGGTATCGATCAAGATAATCGACCGGCAAGTCGACCATTTTAATCAGCTCCTCGGCCTTGGCCCGGCGCTTTTTCTCCGGCCACTTCAGAAGCTTGGGCACCAGTGTGATGTTCTCGTACAGGGTCATGTGGGGCATTAAGCCGATGTTTTGAATGACATAACCGATGTGCCGCCGCAAATTGACCGGGTCCTGCTGGTGGATGTCCTGGCCCTTGAATAAAATGGTGCCACCGGTCGGCTCCAGCATCCGGTTGATCATCCGCATCGTGGTCGTTTTGCCCGATCCGGAGGTGCCGATGAGGCAGACAAATTCGCCCTGATTGATGGTTAAATTGATGTGTTCGACCGCCACGTTGCCGCCGCGGTACACTTTGTTGACGTCCTGATACTGGACGATGGGTGTCTTCTCAGTTGCCATGTTGAACCTCCCGTTTTCCCGATTTATACACCCTCACCTTATCATGAACATTTCAAATGACCGTTTTCATTGTGCGCAACCGCGGCCCTACCGCCACTTTGACCAAGTTTGACAGCCAAAATTTTCAGAAAAAAAAGCACCAACTTCAAGAAGAAGTCAGTGCAGTTTGATGTGCTTGTTTAGAATGCCGAAACGTCAACCTTGACCCCAGGGCCGAAGGTTGATGTCAGCGTCAAGCTTTGGATGTAAACACCCTTAGTTGACGCAGGGCGAGCCTTCACGATGGTTTCGTTGAGCGCCTTGAAGTTCTCGAGGAGCTTCGCGTCGTCGAAGGAAACCTTGCCGATCGGGGCGTGCACGATCCCGGCCTTGTCGGCGCGGTATGCGACCTGCCCAGCCTTGACGTCGTTGACCGCCTTAGCAGTGTCCATCGTCACAGTGCCGGTCTTCGGGTTAGGCATCAAGCCTTTTGGCCCGAGGACCCGGCCCAAACGACCAACCTTAGCCATCATTGGCGGTGTCGCAACGGCAACGTCAAAGTCGAGCCAGCCGTCCTGGACCTTTTTAACCAAGTCGTCGGAACCGACTTCATCGGCACCGGCATCTTTGGCAGCCTGCGCTTGCGGGCCTTCGGCGAAGACGATAACGCGCTGCGTCTTACCAGTCCCATTAGGCAGCACAAGTGCGCCACGGATCTGCTGGTCAGCCTGCTTAACGTCAATGTTCAGGTTGTATGCCACTTCAACGGTTGCGTCGAACTTGGCAAAATCGATCTTCTTGACCAAAGCAACTGCGTCTTCAGGGGTGTATGCCTTGGTGGCATCTACCTGCTTGGCAGCGTCTTGGTACTTCTTTGCTTTCTTAGCCATACTGGAATTTTCCTCCTTGCAAATGTGGTCAGCGGGCCGAAGCCCTTCCACTTGATTCATTCAGCTTTCGCTGAAGATCCGGACATGCATTAGTCTTCGACTTCGAAGCCCATGGAACGTGCTGTCCCTTCAACCATGCGCATCGCAGCTTCTACATCTGCGGCGTTAAGGTCTTGCATCTTCGTTTCCGCGATCTGCTTCACTTGGTCCTTGGTGACCTTCGCAACCTTCTTGGTGTTCGGTTCGCCAGAGCCGTGCTCTACGCCAGCGGCCTTCTTCAGAAGAACCGCTGCCGGCGGGGTCTTGGTGACGAAGTCAAAGGAACGATCTTCGTACACGGTGATGACAACTGGAATCAGCATCCCATTTTGGTCTGCGGTCCGCGCGTTGAAATCCTTGGTGAAGCCCATGATATTGATCCCAGCTTGACCCAAAGCAGGGCCAACAGGCGGAGCTGGAGTTGCTTTGCCCCCAGGGATCTGGAGTTTAACGATGTTTGCTACTTTTTTAGCCACGAAACATAACCTCCTTAAGTCCGTGATGTGGTCATGATGGGCAAGGTAATTTTGCCCTCCCACGCGTATGCCAGAACATACTCGACTAAGTTACCATGATTCAGCCCTAAAAGCAAGATGAATCGCGCCTAACCTGCTGTCTCGTGCAGCGGCCACAGGAACGTGGCCACGTCTGCATCGACCAGTCGGTTCTCGTGCAATAAACTGTGCGCCGCCCGGGGGCCGCGAATCACGACTTCGGCGTACCGCGCCACCCGGTTCTGCGCCAGGTAGCGGATCGCCAGCGCGGAATTCACGCCGACCGCCCCGTCGTGCTGCGACCCGTTAAATAAATCGCCGGCCACGTTCAGCCAGCGCAGCGTCTTTGGCAGGTCCTGTGCATGCGCCTGGAAAAAGTCGTAAATCGGCGCCGTCTGAGTCGGCCCAGCCGGGCCCAGCGGCCAATTGAAGATCTTGCCATTCTTGGCCACTTCCCGGTCGTTGTACGGCGCCGCCAGCGAGATCAGTGTCGCCACAGGCACCTTCGGCCTGCTGACCGTGTACAGCAACGCCGTGATCCCGCCCATTGAGTGTGAAACCAGGTTGATCGCCGGAAAAGCTGCCTGCTGCTGCAGCGCTGCGATCACGTTGGTCAAACCGGCGAACTGCTGCTGGGGGCGGATCTGCTTGTCGACAAAGAGCACCTGCACGGCCACGTGCGGACCAAACGCCAGCCGGCCCCGCAAATGCACGGCGCCATTGCGCCGAACGATTGCCACGACCTGCTTGTCAACTGGAAGACGTCGCAGCATGTGCCCGAAGGTGTAACGGGTGCCGAAGTAGCCGGGCACAAACAGCGTGGGGATGTGATCCGCCACCGCCACCTTGCGCTGCTTGTCCGGGTGCCCCAGCGAGTACAAATCAAGGGCGAAGGCGATCAACGCCCCGCCCCCGATCACAATGAGCCAAATCATCTTAAAGTTTGTCGACCTGATCGTAGTCCAGGTCGGCGGACACTTCACGTTCGAACATGTTAATGGTCGCCTTCAGCTTCTGCTTGTCCGGATCGTTGGCCGTGATTTTGCCCTTCATGCCAGCAAACGCGCCAGCGATGATGGTGATCGTCTCGCCCACTTCAAAGGATAGCGTGGAATGCGTGGTGGCCATGCCCTGTGAGTGCAAAATGCTGGCCACTTCGTCCGGCATCAGCGGATTGGGCTTGGAGCCACCGCCGTGAGAGCCGACAAAGCCGGTGACGCCTGGCGTGTTACGCACGACGAACCAGGATTCGTCGGTCATGACCATTTCGACCAGCACGTAGCCGGGGAAAATCTTTTCCATCTTGACCTTGTCCTTGCCGTCCGTTTTTTCGTGCTCTTCCTCTTCAGGAACGATCACTTGGAAAATGTAGTCTTCCATGTTCATCGAGGTGACCCGAGACTCAAGGTTCGCCTTGACCTTATTTTCGTAACCAGAGTAAGTGTGCAGCACGTACCAGAGCTTTTCAGCTGATTCAGCCATTGTTTTTCTCCTTTTTTATGACAAATAAAAAACCGTCGCCAGAAGGCTTCGGTTTTTGCGCTGAGTCCAGTATACGCCAGAGCCAGCCTTGATATCAAGATTAAAAAATGAACGCCTTCAGGATCAACAGGATGACCCAGTCTGCCAGAGCAAAGTAGGCAGCGAACAGAAGCGACGTGATGATGACGGTGGTGGTGTCGCGCCGGGTTTCCTTGGCGGTCGGCCAGGTAACCAGGGTCATTTCATGAATCACACTTTTGATAAATTTCATCGCTGGTACCTCCTACTTTGTCTCGCGGTGCTCTGTCTGGCGCCCGCAGTACTTGCAATACTTATTTAACACCAGGCGCTCGGTCCGCCGCGGGTTCTCCGGAACAAAATAATTCCGGTGGCCACAAACGGCACACGCCAAGGCGACTTTTTTAACGGACATGAAGCACCCCTCCTAGCTTCAAACCATGTTATCAGAAAAAGCCAGGCACTGCAAGGTCGACCGCGATGCAAATGAGCAGCAGCACGGTTTCGCTGCCGAACGTCAGCAGCAGGTTGGCCACCGCCGTGTTGAATGTTTTCCCCTTATCTTGCACCGCTAAAAAAGCGTTGATGTTCTGCCGCACTCGCGGCCACATGAACACCACCAGCAGGATCGGCCACGGCAGCAAGCGCAGACCCACGGCCAGCACAATGGCTAGGTAAGCGGCTGCGGGCAGCCACGGGTAAATTTTCAGTGCGCGTGCCTTGCCCAAGTAATACGGCAGGGTGAAGCGCTGGTTGCGCTGGTCCTGCGCCAGATCGCATATATTGTCCGCAAACATGATGGTTCCATCGAGGATGACGATCGGCAGCGCGAGGAAAAAGAGTTCCAGAACCAACGGCACATTGCCGCTCAACACAAACCGATTCCCAGTCAGCGTCAGCACGATCGGCTGGGGCACGATATTGACAAACACCGCGATGAACACGGCGCCAAATCCTTCCACCGTGCCTGACAACACCTCGCCGGAAGGAATCCGCGAGAGCGGCACCGGCCCGAAAGTGTAGAAAATTGCCACGAAAATGCCTAGCCCGCCAATCAGCAGCAGGCTGAGGTTCGTGCGCCACACCAAGATCAGCCCCGCGGCAACCGCGATGGTCAGGAAAAGCCCCATCAGGGCCAAAACCCGGCGCGGCGACAGGTGCTCGCGGCCGATGATGTTTTGCGTCTGCCGGTAGTGCTCGTCTTTAGCCTTGTAAAAGTCCTGGACATTGTTAAACCCGGTGACGAACAAAGCGATGCTCATCTGGCCGACAAAGTACACCAGCGAATTCACCCAGTTGAACTGGTGGAACCCCCACCACGCGTACAACACACCAAACAGGTAAGGCAGAAAACTGCACAGCTTGGCCGGCAGCCGAATCAGCTCAAAAAACAGCGGCCAGGTCAGCGGCCGATACGCACCGTGAACCTCTTTACTCATCGGCTCACCCCCCAGCAGACGGCCAGCCCAAGCATCAGCGCCAGATTGGCGACCGTCATCGTCCGCAGCGCCAGACTAAACGTGGTGGCCTTATCAGGGTGTGCAGTGAAGCGCCGCGCATCGCGCCACACCAGCGGCAGTGGCAAGAGCGCCAGCAGGATCGGCCACGGCAGCAGCCGCAGCACAGCTGCCACCAGCACCGCCGCAAACCCCACCAGCGCCAGAACCAAGTACAGCCAAGCCGCATATTTTGGCCCCAGGTACATGGGCAGCGTCACCCGGTGGTTGCGCTTGTCCTCCTCGATATCAGACATGTTGTTGGCCAGCATCACGTTCGCAATTGTAGCCATCGGCGTGATGCACACCAGCCCCAGCGAAAGCAGCGCCAGCCAGTTGCCGCTCAGACTCAGCGTCGGCCACGCCAGCTGCAGGTTTAGCAGCCGACTGGCATCGACGTTCACATAGGTCGCAATCAGCGGTATGCCCAGTCCCATCGTGAGGCCGGAAAACACTTCGCCAAGCGGCAGGCGCGACAACGGCAGCGGACCAAACGTGTAGAAGATCCCGATGGCAAAACATACCACGCCGATCAGCAGGAGCAGCCAGTCCGTGCGGGCGCTCAGGACCAGACCCAGCCCAGTGGCCAGGATCAACAGCGCGAGCACGATGCCGCGGACTAGGCCGACTGACAAATGGGCCTTGCCGATGATATTCACGGTGCGGCGGTAGTGGTCATCCTTGGCTTTCTGGTAATCCATCAGGTTATTCAGCGCCGTTGTCATCATGTCAAACGCCAGCATGGCCACAAAAAACAGCCCGGTGTTCACCCAGTTGAGCTGGTGATAATATGCCAGCGCGAACAGCGTGCCAACGCCGAACGGCAGAATGCTCGCCAGTTTGGTGCGCGCTTCCACCAGCGTCAAAAACTCTTGGACAGACATCAAACTCCCCCAGTGTTATTTCAGTGTCGCGAGCTGATAGCCCGAATTCTTCAGCAGCTGGAACCTGTTCTTCAAGCCACTGGAGACGTAAACCTTCTTGTCCTTAGTGATGAAAATTGCCTCGGCGTCCTTCTGCTTTTCGATGAAGGCCATGCCATCACGCAGCCCTTTGTCGAAGGTCGCGGTGGACAGCGCGTCCCCGTCGACTGACTTTTTAGTGACGATCGACACGCCCATCAGATTATTTTCAAACGGGTAGCCGGTGCGCGGGTTCATCAGGTGCGAGTAGTTGTGACCGTCCACCACTAGGTGCCGCTCGTAGATTCCCGAGGTCACCACCGTCAGATTCGCCCCTGGCACCGTGCCGATTGAGGTGCCGCGCGGCTTCTTGGGGTCCTGAATGCCCACGGTCCACGGGCGGTTCTCCGCCTTGGGACTGTGCCCCATCACAAAAATGTTGCCGCCCAGGTCGATGATAGCCGTATTGACCCCGTCTTTTTTGAAGACCTTCACGACCTCGTCGGTGATGAAGCCCTTGGCGATGCCGCCCAGGTCCAACTGCATCCCCTTCTTTTTCAGGTACACGGTCTGCTTGCTGGGATCTAGGGTCACGTCAGCGTAGTGCACCAGCGGCAGGACGCGGTCGATCTCGGCCTGGCTTGGCTTGCGCGCATCGGGGAAGCCAATGTGCCACAGGCTGGTGACCGGCCCAATCGCTAGATCAAACGAACCTTGCGAGCGCTGGCTGTACGACTTGGCGTATTGAATCAGCCGGAAAACGTCCTTGGAGACCTTCACCGGGCGCTCCCCGGCCGCCTTGTTCACGGCGTCGACCTCAGAGCCTTTTTGGTTGACGGTAATCTTCTTCGCCAGGCTCCTGACCCGCGCGAAGCCGTCGGCCACCGCGCCGGCTTTGCCCTTATTGTAAACACTGAGCGTCACCACAGTCCCCATCAGGAACTCAGTCGACTGGTGCGGTGTTTGGATCACTGCTGCCAGTTTTGGCTTGGGCGTGGTCTTTTGACCGCACGCCGCAAGCGGCAAGGCCAGCGCCAGCAGTACAAGCAGCGCCTTAACACTTTTTTTCATGATGCGCCCCCTTCACGTTTTCTTCTATTATACAGAGATACAGAAACCAGCCAATAAAAAAGCAGCATCCGCGAGGACACTGCTTTCGCACTCGGTTGAGTGAACTTATTCAGCGTACACGATGTTCGAAACCTTGATTGGGGTCTTATTGCCGGCCTGAGCCGCGTTGATCAGCTGTTCAGCGTAGAGGATGAAGGTATCGGAACTGTCAGTCGCACCGGAAACCACATCGACTTCGGCAGGCTTTTGCGTCTTGACCAGCGCGTCGTTGAGCTTCTTGGTGTACTCCTTAGGCCCAACGCCGTTGACCTTCTTCATGCTCTTTTCGTACTCAGCATCTTGGGTCTTGGACTTGCCGTTCTTGTCCACGTTGTCGTACTTGCTTTGCGTAATCTTGCCGCCAGAAACGACGATGGAGAAAACGGTGCGGTAGCCGTGGGAGTAGTTTTCCTGTTCCAGCGTGTAAGTGCCATCCTTCATCTTTGCAGTGTTTTGAACTTCGATCTTCTTGGTGTTGCCAGCCTGGGCCGCCTGAACCAGCTGCTGCGCGTAGTTCTTGAAGGTCAAACTGGAATCAGTGGCACCGGAAACCACGTCGATGGCGTTCGTGTTGGTCCCGTTCTTCTTAAAGGAATTGTTCAGTGCCGGAATGTATTCCTTAGGGCCAACGCCGGCCTGCTTCTTCATGGTCTTTTCGTATTCAGTGTCCTTGGTCTTGGACTTACCATTCTTGTCCACGTAATCATAGGTGGTCTTGGTGATCTTACCATTGGCAACGGTCATGCCCATTTCAACCTTGTAGCCGTGGTCGTAGCCGGTTTCATCAAGCGTGTAATCCCCGTCTTTAAGCGGTGCGCCAGCGGTTTGCTTTTGGGCCTTGGCACTGGATGAAGACTTCTTGGCAGTCTTGGACGACGTCGTCTTGCTAGACGAGGAGTCCTTGCTGCTGGAGCTGCTGCCGCAAGCGGCCAACGTCAAGGCAGAAAGCGCGATGATGGAGATGCTTGCCAAAGTCTTAGATAATTTCATTTTCCGATACCCCTTTTGAATAAAATTGGCGAACTTTGTGTTACATTTCACACAAACCAAGTGTAAACACCCGAGTCGTAAAATGCAACAAAAGCCGAACATTTATGAGCGCTTTCTCATATTTTTAGGAATCCGTTTGCATTGCTTGACTATCAGTGATGGAAGTGCTATTTTCCCGCCTTTTTAATGTCGTGACACCGTTCAAAACTGATAACCAGTCGGACGCGAATGCATAGACAACAACCGGGTTTTAAATGTATAATCGGTGTTGCAATTTAATTGTTTTGCGGAATTATTCACATCTAAGGAGTGTTACTCATGGCGCAAAAAAATATCGTCATCGTGGGTGCCGGATTTGCCGGTGTTTACGCGACGAAGCGATTAGCCAAACATTTTAAGAAGGATAAGGACGTGACGATCACCCTGATCGACCGTCACTCCTATTTCACCTACATGACCGAACTCCACGAGGTCGCCGCCGACCGGGTGCCGGAAGACGCGATTCAGTATGACCTGCAGCGGCTGTTCGCGCGGCGTAAGAACGTCAAGTTGGTCACCGATACCGCGACGACCATCGACCGAGAAAAAAAGCTGGTCAAAACCAAGCACGGCGCATACCCGTACGACTATGTGATGCTGGGCATCGGCTCTCAGCCGAATGACTTCGGGACCCCTGGCGTCAAGGATTACGGCTTTACCCTGGGCTCCTGGGAACACGCCATCGCGCTGAAAAAGCACATTCAAGACGTGGTCCGGCGCGGTGCCGAAGAACACGACCCGGCCAAGCGCAAGGCGCTACTGTCCATCGTGGTCGTCGGCTCCGGCTTCACCGGCACTGAAACGATCGGTGAACTGCGCGACTGGCGTGACAGTTTGGCCAAGGAAAACAAGCTTGACCCGAGTGAGATCACGTTCACGCTGATGGAAATGGCCCCGACGATCATGAACATGCTCGACCGCTCGGATGCCAACAAAGCGGAGCGCTATTTGCTTAAAAAAGGCGTCAAGGTCATGAAGAACACCGGCGTGGTCGGCGTTCACGAAGACCATGTCGACCTGAAAGACGGCTCGACCTACCCGACCTCAACGCTGATTTGGACCGCCGGCGTCAAGGCCACCGACGAAGCTGCCAAGTTTGGCCTGACCCAGGCGCGCGCCGGCCGCATTGTCGTCAACTCGCACATGGAAAGCCAGGACGATCCGGACGTTTACGTTGTCGGCGATGTTTCCTTCTTCGGGGGCAACTCCGACCGCGGCGAGCCACAAATCGTCCAAGGCGCCGAAGCCAGCGCTAAAACTGCGCTGACCAACATTGAAAACAAAATGGCTGGCAAGCCCGGCGATGTGGATTACAAAGCCTCTTACTCCGGCTTCATGGTTTCGCTGGGTTCTCGTTACGGCGTTGCCAACCTGATGAACATTTTCCATCTGTCCGGTTTCTTCGCCATGCTGATGAAACACCTCGTCAACATGCTGTACTTCCTGCAGAACTATAGTGGGTACTACTTCTTCCAGTACCTGATGCACGAATTCTTCCGCACCAAGAACGACCGCAACCTGATGCGCGGTCACACGTCTCGTCAAGGCAACGTGCTGTGGGCAGTGCCCGCCCGCATCTTCCTGGGCCTCATGTGGCTGGTCGATTGTGCCGGTAAGGTCTCAGGCAAAGAGTCCTGGTTCCTCGACAAGCTGCGCCTGCCGTTTGACTGGCTGCAGCCGGCCACGACCAGTGGCGCTTCAGCCGCCGGTGCCGACGCGACTTCCGCTGCCAGTGGTGCTGCCAAAGCTGCGGCACCGGCAGCCAAAACCGTCTTCTCCCTTTCTTATCAGTACGGCAAGGAACCGATGATGGTCTTTGACAAGATGCCAAACTGGATGTACACGATCACCAAAGCCATGATTCCAAACCAAAACGTGGCCTTCTTCATGCAAAAGTCGATGACGATCATTGAGATCCTGATCGGCTTGGCACTGGTCGCCGGCCTCTTCACTTGGCTGAGCGGTGCGGTATCCGTCGCGTTCACCGTCATCTTCTGCCTGAGCGGCATGTTCTACTGGGTCAACATTTGGATGATCCCAATGGCCATCGCCGTTATGAACGGCTCCGGTCGGGCCTTCGGGTTGGACAAGTGGGTCGTGCCTTACCTGCAGAAGACCTTCGGCAAGTGGTGGTACGGCACACCAAAGGCCTTGTACGGCAGCGATACACCGAAATAGGTGACGTTGCCAGGGCTGAAGGTTCTGGGGTAGACTAGCCTCGGAACCTTTTTATTTGGCGGAGTCGACTGCGGCCGGCTCCGTTGCTTTTTGAAGATGCAGAAAGGAGGCAGTCAGCGTGAAGCACAACAAGTATTTAAAAATGATCCGCCCAGGCGACATCATCATCATCGTGCTTCTGCTGGCCGCCTCGTTCATTCCCTACCTGGTCTTTGCGCGCCAGCAGGCAAAAGCGCAGGGGCCTTCCGCCGGCACCCGCGTTCTGACCGCCTATGTCACTCATGACGGCAAGCAAGTGTACAAAATTCGCCTCACCGGCCACCGCGGCACCAGCCGCTACCACTATCAGGCCGGCAGCGAGTATAACGACATTGTGACGACCGGCGACCAGATTCAGATCATTGACGCCAACTGTCCGGACCAGGTCTGCGTGAAAAAAGGCAGGATCTCGAAGCCCGGTCAAACCATCGTGTGCCTGCCGCACAAGCTGCTGGTCGAAATCAAGTCCAGCACCGGCAGCGGCACTAACGGCGGCGGGATGGTGACGGAATGAGGCGGCGCGAGTACCGTCCAGAGCGCACCCGCCAAGTCATTTACATCGCGCTCCTTTGCGCGCAAGGCGTTATCATTGGGCTGCTGGAGCGCATGATCCCGTTTCCGTTTGCCTTTGCGCCTGGCGCCAAGCTGGGCCTGGCCAACCTCATCACCATTGTGTCGCTGTACACCATGAGCGTGTCGGACAGCTTTTTACTGATGGTGCTGCGGCTGCTGCTGACGACGCTGCTTGGCGGCACCCTTTCGACTTTCATGTACAGCGGGGCGGGCGCGCTGCTGTCCTGGCTGGGCATGCTGCTGCTCAAGCAACTTGGCGAAAAGCGCGTGTCGATGATCGGAATCTCCGCGGCCGGCGGCATCCTGCACAACGTCGGCCAGCTGCTCGTCGCCAGCCTGATTGCCCAAAGCTGGACGGTCATGCTGTACCTGCCTGTGCTGTCGTTCATGGGGATCCTCGCCGGGCTGGCAGTTGGTATCGCCGCCAACTTTCTGTTCGAACACATCGACACGCTGAGACGATTACGCTTTGACCACGCCAAAAAAAGGAGTCACACATGAAGATCCACGCCATGTGGCAGGACTACCCGGAGCTTGCCCCCGACCTGACTGCCACGCTTGATTTGATTGATCAAAACATCCATCCCGACAACCCGAAAGTGGCTAAGGCGCTGGTCCAGATGATCAACGCCGGCGGCAAGCTGCTGCGGCCCGCCTACTGCCTGCTTTTCAGCCAGTTTCATGCGGTTGATCACCAGAAAATCATCGCGCTGGCTGCCGCGGTGGAAACCCTGCACACGGCCACGCTGATTCACGATGATGTGATCGACAAGTCCCCGGTGCGGCGCGGCGATGCCACTATCGCCGCTCAGTTCGGCAACGATGTCGCGGTGTACGCCGGCGATTACCTGTTTGTGGTCTGCTTCCAGCTGATCGCGCATTACGCCTCGGACCTGCGCTCAGTCCAGCAGGACTCGGCCTCCATGGAACGGATTCTTAACGGCGAAATGGCGCAGATGGCGCGCCGCTACAACCTTGACATGACAATCAGCGACTACACCGAACAGGTCACCGGTAAAACCGGCCAGCTGTTCGCCTTAGCAGCCTTTATCGGGGCATACGAAAGCGGACAGCCGCTGCACTTCGCCAAGAAATGCGAGACCATCGGGCTGAATATCGGCATCGCCTTTCAGCTGATGGATGACATTCTGGATTACACCAGCACTAACAGTGCGATGGGCAAACCCGTCCACGAGGATATCCGCCAAGGCGTGTACTCAGCACCGCTGATCCTGGCAATGGCAGATCACCGCGCCGAGTTTGCGCCACTGCTAGCCAAACAGGCAGCCATGACCCACGCGGACGTTCAAACCGTGCTGGGCCTGATCGACCGTTACCACGGTGTGCCTCAGGCGCAAGCCCTGGCCCAGCAGTACACAAAAAAGGCAGTGGCTGGCCTGAGCACCCTGCCTGCCATGCCCGCCCGCGCCACCTTGATTCGTCTGACCAAGCAACTGCTGACCCGTCAAAACTGAGCGGCTAAACGAACGCCCCTGCGACTTTTTAAAATCGCAGGGGCGTTTGCTAGTTCAGCTGCTCATCAAAGTACCGGGTCAGTTTCACCTTGCTGCGTTCAATGGCCCGCCGGTAGGCTTGCCTGGTGGCCTGGTCTGAGTTCTCCAGGACCACCAGTAGCCCTCGCCGCTCCAACGGGCTCAACCCGTCAACATAGCCCGCCAGTTCTGAACGCAGCACGAGGTTATCCTCGATCCGCTGCCCAGACGCAAAGCTGGGCGGCAGGATGGCGCCAGGATTGGCCATGACCATCGCAGTCGTATCCGCGGCCCGCTTTTGCGCCAGGTGTTTGCGCAGCAACGAGCGAATGTGGGACAGCAAGACCAACCGATAAAACGGGCCGAACTTGGAGCCTGCGGTCCCATCATACCGTGCGATGGCCTTGAGCATCGCGATTCTCGCCTCCTGGAGCCAGTCATCCCGCGTGTAATCCCGAATGTAATAAGACTTCAACACAGTCAGCACCAGCGGCTTGTACTGCGCAAACAATTGTGCAAACAAATCCGAATCGGTGGCTGCCTGGTGGATCATCAGTATCTCCTCTGGTGTCATGATCTGCACTCCCCCTCACTTTTTAAAAGCGCTTTCATTATATCAAGGGGTTAACTGATTGCCTACGAAACGGGAGTTTGCCATTGCTTGTGAGCAAATGCTGTGCAAGCAAAAATCTTCGTGCGGCGGCCTTTTAGGGAACGGTCGATCCGCTTGGGCTAACCATTTCACAAAAACATTTTCAATTTTTACATGATTGCAGAGATAAGCACGAAATGATTGGACTTCAGGAAAGCCGTTGGGAGGACACACACCCTGATGAGGCCGCACAATTTAGCGTTTTCATTCTTTGAGTGATTTTGAGCAGGCCAACACATTTTAAGTATGAGCCCTTGGCTGACCTGAAAACGCCGGCTCCAAAGCATTTACAATCATTTTTAGAAGGCCTAAAATGATTTTTATCAGTGCTAACTTAGCTAACTCTTAATATTTTCACATAATATTCAATTTTCATCGGTAAGATTGCTTCATCAGTCTTAAGGGGGATGTATTCATGGACCAAACGTCCGACTCGTCCGCGGGAAACCCGCGGTCTTTTACTGTTAAATGGCGGAACCTGCTGCCGTGGTTGATTCCGGTGATTCTGATCTTGTTCTGGCAGCTGGCCGTATCCGCCGGCTGGGTCAACTCGAAGCTGTTGCCCTCACCGCTAGCCGTGGTCCAAGACGGCGTGCACTTGTGGCAGACGGGTGAGCTGCCGAAGAACATCAGTATTTCACTTTACCGCGCCACGACCGGCTTTGTGATCGGTGGCCTGGCCGGCTTCATTCTGGGCCTGGCCAACGGCTTATCCAAAATCAGTCGGCTCCTGTTTGATTCCACCATTCAGATGCTGCGCAACATCCCTCACCTCTCCCTGATTCCGCTGGTGATCATCCTGCTGGGCATCGGGGAAACGGCCAAGATTTCGCTGGTGACCATTGGCGTGATGTTCCCTATCTATATCAACACGTTTCACGGCATTTCCACCGTCGACCCGAATCTAATCGAAATGGGTAAGTCTTACGGCCTAAGCAAGCGTCAGCTGTTCACCAAGATCATCTTTCCCGGCGCCCTGCCAACGATTCTGGTCGGCGTCCGCTACGCCCTCGGGGTCATGTGGACGACTTTGATCGTGGCCGAGACTATTTCCTCAAACTCCGGAATCGGCTACATGGCCAGCAACGCCCAGGAATTCATGGACATGGAAACCGTCCTGCTGTGCATTGTGATTTACGCGCTACTGGGTAAGGTCTCTGATTTGATTGCCAAGGCGCTTGAAGACATCTGCCTCGACTGGCAAAAGAAGGGCGGTGCCGTCAATGACTAAGCCAGTGGTAAAACTCTCCCACATTTACAAGCAATACGGTGACAATCATGCACTGCGCGACGTTTCCTTTGACCTGCAGCCCGGTGAATTTGTCGCGCTGGTCGGCATGTCCGGCGGCGGCAAAAGCACCCTGCTGCGGCTGATTGCCCAGCTCGAGCTGCCCACTGCCGGAACGATCGAGTACGCCGACGAAAACCTTGTGACCAGGGTCATGTTCCAGGACGGCCGGCTGCTCCCGTGGATGACGACCCTCAACAACGTCTCCTTTGCGTCCCACGACGCCAAGGTCCAGGCCCGCGCCCAAAAGACGCTGGCCGCCGTGGGCCTGGCAGGCTTTGAACAGACCTACCCGACAGAACTGTCAGGCGGTCAAAAGCAACGGCTGGCGCTGGCCCGCGCGCTGATGGCGGACCCAGAGCTACTGCTGCTTGACGAACCGCTGGGCGCTTTGGACGCCCTGACAAGGCGCAACATGCAGTCCTTTATCACAAAAATCTGCGATGACAGTCACCTGACCACGCTGCTGATCACCCATGATGTTGACGAGGCCGCCCGCATGGCCAACCGCGTGATCGTGGTCAAAAATGGCCGTGCAGTTTACGAAACGGCTGGCGCCAAAGGTCAAACTCCCGAAACAGTGGCCCGCGTGGCCGACCAGGTCCTGAAAGTGATCCTGGCCCCAGACGAAGAAGCAAAGGAAGGTGAACGGCTTGGCTGAAACGGCCCCCAAGAAGAAACGTAAATACCTGTACGAAGTTGATATCATGCGCATCATTTTCATCTTCGGGGTCTTACTCAACCACACGACGACCGCCTTCACCCACGCGATGACCGACGCCACCGGCTGGGCGCACACGTCACTGCTGGCCACCCATTTGCTGATCCACTTTACCCGGATGGGGTTCATGTTCATCACCGGGCTGGTGCTGACCCTAAATTACTACCACCGTGACGATTGGCCGACGTTTTTCAAGAAGCGCTTTGCCGGCTCCGGCTGGCCGTACCTGCTTTGGAACATCATCCTGCTGGTCGGTAGCTGTCTGCTCGGTTTGCCGCCGTTTACCTGGAAGACCTTCTGGCCGACGCTGACCTCAGCGATTCTCCACGGCGACCAGTTCTATCTGTACTATATCGTGGTGACTCTGCAGCTTTACGTCTTGTTTCCGTTCATAGTGCTGCTGTTTAAAAAGGTCAAGAACCATAATGCGATCCTGGCCGTCTCGGCGCTGCTTCAACTGGCCATTGTGACTTTCATCAAGTACCGCTACCAGTTTATGGACCGCTCAAACTTGCCGTGGTGGGTGGCTTCCTACGGCATTAATGTGTTCACCTACCAGTTCTACTTCATTTTCGGCACCTACGTCTCGCTGCACTACAATGCCGTGCTAGCATGGCTGCGCAAGTGGCACCGCTGGGTCATCGGCATCACCATTGCCATGTCCTTTGGCACGGTGCCGTACTACTTCTGGAACCGCGACGTACTCGGCTATGCCCACAGTTATGCCGTTTCGCCGCATCAGCCGTACATGTTCGTTTACGACACCTTCATGATCCTGACGGTGTTCTTCATCGGCCTGAAGTACGCGGACTGGCGCAAACACGGCATCCCCAAGGGCGTCGAGACCTTCGTCAAAAACGGCTCAAAAGTCTCCTTTGGGATATACCTGGATCAGACCATTGGCTTGACGATTCTGGGCTACCTGATGCCGTTTCTTCACCTGCCCGATTGGGGCTACCTGGTCCTGATCCCGGTGGGCTACGCACTGGTGTTAGGCATTTCGTTTGCCTTGGCCTGGTTCTTCTACAAGGTGCCGCCGTTTGGCATCCTGATTGGCCGGCCGCAGTGGCACATTTTGAAAAAGAATCGTAAACCTAAAGGAGCAATCGCAAAATGACTCGTGTCAATGACTTACTTGCACAACAGAATCAGCGCCACAGCGCAGACCCCATTCTGAAAGATCTGACTTTGGACCGGTGGTTCACCGGTGCCGATTTAGATCAGGATATTGAAACCCTTCAGCAGGCCTTCGCTGCAGCCGGCCTGGGCCGCGGCGACGTGCTGACGGTGTCGCTGGCTAACTCGGCAGCCTACTTCACGATCGACCAGGCCGCCTGGCAAAAAGGCATTGCCGTCCACCCGTTATCCCCGACCACCCCAGTATCCGAACTGGTTGCCGACCAAACCAGCCACGACTACCAGGCCATGCTGGTCGAGCCGGCCATGGCTGAGCAGCTGCACGGCGCTCGCTACCGCAAAACAGCCCTGTCTCTGCTCACTTTCCCAAGCCTCGTGCTGATCACCCTGCCGGCCGAGCTGCAGGACAAACCGGATCAAAGTGCGCCGACTGAAGAGGACGTTGCGCTGATCATGTCGACCTCTGGCACCACCGGCAAGCCGAAGCGCGTTGGCCTGTCGCAGCGCATCGTGTACAACGCGGCCAGCCACGATGCCCCAAGCAATCGCATGAGCGAAAAGTCCGTCGCGCTCATCACCATGCCGCTGTTTCACATCAACTCCCAGGTCATGGTCGGTCTGTCAATGCGGTACGCAGACGCCAAGATCGTGGTCGCACCGAAGTTCTCCGCCTCGCGTTACTGGGGCTGGATGGCGCAAGACGGCGTGACCTGGACGGCTGTGGTGCCGACCATGATCTCGATCCTGCTGCTGAACGACAAGGCCAACGCGGCCTACCAGGAGCTGAAGGACCAGGTGAAACTCGAGTTTGTCCGCTGTTCCTCATTTGCCTTGCCGGAAGATCAGCTGGTCGAGTTCCAGAATCGGTTTAACACGCGCATTATCGAAGGCTACGGCATGACCGAAGCTTCCAGTCAGTGCACCATCAACCCGTTTGACGCGCCAAAAATCGGCTCGGCCGGCAAGCCAGTCGGCACCGACGTTGCCATTCACCACGCCGATGGCAGCTTTTCCGCCGCTCCCGGCACAGTGGGTGAAATCGCGATCCGCGGCGATCACGTCATTGATGCCTACCTTGACCCGCATCCGGATTCTTTTAAGGATGGCTGGTTCCTGACGGGCGATTTGGGCGAGTTCGACGCAGACGGTTACCTGTTCGTGAAGGGCCGCACCAAGGAAATCATTTCCCACGGCGGTGAAAAAGTGGCCCCTGCGCACGTGGAAAACGTGCTCGACGAACTCGACTTTATCGCCCAGCTCTGCGTCATCGGCACGCCGGACAAGCTCTACGGTGAAGAAGTGACCGCAGTCATCGTGTCCACCACGCCTGGGGCCAATGAGGACGCCCAGCGCAAAGCCCTGCTCGACTATGGCCGCAACCACCTGGCTAAATTTGAAACGCCGACCCGGGTCATTTTCCTGGATGATTTTCCGCGCAATCAAACTGGCAAGGTCTTGCGGCCGCAGCTGAAGCAATGGATCGCGGAGGGTAAGCATGAAATCTAAACGTGTCAAAGTCAGTATTCTGCTGGTGCTGCTCGCGGCCTGGCTGGGCGTGGCCGGCTACGGCTACACCCAAACCCGCCCCAGCAGCAGCAAGACCCAGCTCACCCGGGTCGTCATCGGCTACCAGAAAGCCGATCCCGCTGACATTTCCCGTCAGCACGGTGAGTTAGCGAAGAAGATGAAGGCTGACGGCTACCAGGTCGTCTTCAAGGAGTTCCAGGACGGGGCCGCGCTCATGACCGCCTTAAAGTCCGGCAACATCAACTACGCACGGCTTGGTGACACCCCACCGGTCGTCAACCAGGCCAACGGACTCGACCTCGTCTACATCGGCGCCGGCGCCTCGAAAGAGTACGGGACCGGCGTGCTGGTCAAGAAAAATAGCGGCATCAACACCCTGGCCGACCTGAAAGGCAAGCGCATCGCCTACGCCAAGGGGACCGCGGCACAGTTCGCCATCATCCAAACGTTGGCCAAGGCCGGGCTATCCCTGAACGATGTCAAACTCGTCAACATGGACCAGGGCGCGGCCTCAGTCGCGTTTGCCAAGGGTAGCGTCGACGCTTGGGTCACCTGGGATCCTTACACCGCCACCGCGCAGGTGCAGCAAAACGCCAAGCTGTTGACCAATGCCAAGGGCCTGGCGAAAAACCGCGACTTTGTGGTTTCCACCCGCAGCTACGCCACCAAACACACGGCGATTTCCAAGGCGCTGATCAAGTACATGAGCCAGGACATGAAATGGGCCCGCACCCATCACACTCAACTGATCAACATGCTGAGCAAGACGCTCAAGCTCTCGAAACCCATCATCAAGATGGACGTCGAGCGGCGCACCTACTCCATGACACCGGTCACCGACGACATCGTCAAGGAACAGCAAAAGATTGCCGACGTCTTTTATGAACAAGGCCTGATCAAAAAGAAGATCCAGGTCAAGGACGCGCTGCTGAAATAACGCTCGCCCAACTGATGCAAAATGGCGGCGCCTCGCGATTGCGAGGCGCCGCCATTGTTATTTATGGCCATTCTTTTTGTCTTCGGCTTCACGGCGCGTCAGTTTGCGCCGGGCGTGGTCGAGTTTTTTCAGCTGGTCCTTGCTCCAGATTTGGTTACGCTTAGGCTCACGCATGATGAACGGGTCAGTGGAGTGATTAAACTCGCGCTCCGAGCGGCGAATCTCCTGGTAAAATTCGCGCGAGGAGATCCGCAGCGCCCCGCGAGAAAACACGGTCCACTGCTCCGCCTGATCCGAGGTCACCACCGACAACTGCACCAGCGGGCCATTCAGGTCGTTGGCCAGCCGCTCGATGTAGGAATCGGCAGTTTCGTCCTGCTGGGTGAACACCACTTTGAGGTTCCACTTCGAGTAGTTCTCACCGATGCCTGGTACGTACATGGCGTCAAACACCACGATCATGTCCGCATTTTCATGGGCGCGGTACTCCGCCAGAATGTCCAGCAGCCGGTCGCGCGCGGCGTCAAAGTGACCGGTAGCCTTGAGCTTGGCGAGCTCAGGCCAGTTGCCGATCACGTTGTACCCGTCCACGAGCAGCAGGTGCCGGCGCATCTACTTGCCTCCGCGGCTGGTAAAGCCCTGATACATCAGGATCCCCGCCGCCACTGAAGCGTTGAGACTCTGCACATGGCCCACCATCGGAATGGTCAGTGTCGCATCCATCAGCTTGGCCAGGCCCGGGCTGATGCCCTTGCCCTCGTTGCCAATCACCAAGGCGACCTTTCCCTTGGCGTTCCACTGCCGAAAGTCCTGGCCGTCCATTGCGGTGCCAAAGATCCACAGGCCGCGCTCCTTGAGCGTTTTGATGGTTTGCGCCAAGTTTGTGACCCGAGCCACCGGGACGTGCTCGATTGCGCCGGTAGAGACCTTGGCGACTGTGCTGGTCAACCCGACCGCGCGGTGCTTGGGGATAATGATACCATCCACGCCCACCGCATCGGCGGTGCGCAGGATCGACCCCAGGTTCTGCGGGTCCTCGAGATTGTCGAGAATCAAGAAAAACGGGTCGTGGCCTTCGGCGTGCGCGAACAGCTCATCAATGGTCGCATACGCATACGGGGCCATGGCCACCATCACGCCCTGGTGATTACCGCCATCCGTCAGCAGGTCCAGCTTAACTTTAGGCACCTGCGAGACCAGAATCTTTTGCTTTTTGGCCTTTTCGACGATCACGCGCACGGGATCAGAATTGAGATCCTTTTGCACAAACAACTTGTTGATGGTCTTGTTCGACCCCTCGCGCAGTGCCTCTTCGACCGCGTGGCGGCCGAACACGAACTCGTCCTGGTGCGCCTCATCGGTCGGCTGATCGCGGCGCGGATCATTTTTCCGCGGGTTTGATTTGACCATGGCCAGTGCCTCCTTCTTCAACGTAATCAATGCACCAAACCGCCAGCTGCTCAATGCGGTCGGCCTGCCCGGTTAGCTTCAGGTAGCCGAACAGCGCCTCAAAGCCGGTCGAAATACGGTAAGTCACCACGTCAGTGTGCTTGGCGTGCGTATAGCTTTTGGCGTTGCGCCCACGCTTGTAATAGTCCCATTCCGTCTCCGACAGCAGCGACTGCGCTTCCATGCCATCGATCAGCTTAGCCTGGGCCTTGGCCGACACGAAGGACTTCGCCGCCTTTTGCAACTGATTGGGCCGCACCAAACCGCGGTCCAGCAAGTGCTGGCGCACATAAACTTCCCACACGGCATCCCCCAGGTAAGCCAGGGCGATCCCGTTCAATTGTTTTGCATCTGCGCTCATTTGCGGCGCCACCTCGTTCCTTGTGCGGTATCTTCTAGTAAAATGCCCTGCGCTTGCAACTCATCGCGAATTTCGTCACTCTTGGCAAAGTCCTTGGCCGCGCGCGCGTCATTGCGGGCTTTGATCAGCGCTTCGACGTCGGCATCCAGGAGGTCTTGCTTGAACGCGATCCCGAAAATGGCCAGCCACGCGGCCTGCTTGGCCAACATGTGCTGAAGCGTCGTTTGGGCGACCGTATTGGCAGCCGCTGTTTCATTCATCAACTTGGCTAGCTCGTAAACCACGGCCAGCCCATTTTGCACGTTGATGTCGTCATCCATTGCCGCGACAAAATCATTTTCCAGCCCGTTCAGCTTGGCCTCCAGCGCGGCATCGGTGCCAGCCGCGGCATTTTTGAGCCGGTAGCTGACCGCATCGCGCGCGATTTTCAGCCGCTCCAAGTTGCGCTCGGCCTCTTTCAGCCCGGCCTCGGAGTAACGAATCGGCCGCCGGTACTGCGTTGATGCCATCAAAAAGCGTAGGACCTGGGGGTCGACTGTCTTCACAATGTCATGCACCGTGATGAAGTTGCCCAGCGACTTGCTCATTTTCTCGTCGTCTTCGCCAATGGTCACAAACCCGTTGTGCATCCAGTAATTAACGAACTTCTGACCGGTTTCGGCCTCGCTTTGGGCGATCTCGTTTTCGTGGTGGGGAAATTCCAGGTCCTGACCGCCGCCGTGAATGTCAATGGTCTTGCCGAGCAGCGTCGTGGACATCACCGAGCATTCGATGTGCCAGCCCGGCCGCCCAGCCCCCCAGGGAGAATCCCAGGAGATCTCACCAGGCTTGGCCGCCTTCCACAGGGCAAAGTCGATGGGATCCTCCTTGCGTGCGGTTTCCTCATCGGCCACGTGCTGCGAGGCGCCCTGCTCCAGCTCATCGACTTTCTTGTTTGAGAGCTCCCCATAACGGGCAAATTTCCGCGCACGATAGTAGACGTCACCATCGGCTTCGTACGCGTACCCTTTTTTGATCAGGTCTGCGACAAACGTGATGATCTCAGGAATCATCTCACTGGCGCGCGGGTGTGCCGTCGCCGGCTCGATGTTCAGCTTGGCCGTGTCTGCCATGTACGCGTCAATGAAGCGCTGCGCCAAAGCCAGCGGCGCCTCGCCGGTCTCGTGCGCGGCATTGATGATCTTATCATCCACATCGGTGAAATTTGAGACGTAATCTACCTTGTAGCCGCGGTACTCAAAGTAGCGGCGGATCGTATCAAACGCGATCGCACTTCTGGCGTTCCCAATGTGGATGTAGTTGTATACCGTGGGGCCACAGACGTACATTTTGATCTCCCCTGGCACCAGCGGTTTAAACGGCTCTTTGTGCCGCGTTAATGTGTTGTAGAGCTGAAGCATAAAATGGCCCCTTCCTTTAGTCGCGCTCAAGCCAGCGCTGCGCTCGCTTGAGCAGCCTTCTTTATTCTACGCGATAAACCTTGGTGTGACTAGCTTGCCGCCAGCGCCTGGAGAAAGACTTTGCCGTATTTTTTCAGCTTAGCCTCGCCGACCCCTTTCACGTTGAGCATTTGGGCCTCGTCCTGCGGCTGAAGCAGAGCCAACTGCCGCAGTGTGTCATCGGAAAAAATGACGTAAGGCGGTACGCCTTGCTTCTGCGCCAACTCGTAACGCAGTGCCCGCAGTTTCTGGAACAGGTCGTCATCCACGGCGACGCTCGCCCGCGCCTTCACTGCCTGCTTGCGCGAGACTTTGGCGCCGCCGCGCAGCACATCGGCACCGAGCTGGGTGACCCCGAGCGTCGGATACTGGCCGCCTTGCGCTTCCAGGTACCCGCCTGCGGTCAGAAAGTCGATAAAACTGGCAATGTCCTTTTTGCGCATGCTGGCCATCAGCCCGTACGTGGACAACTCGGCAAAGCCAAACTGCCGGATGCGCTGATTGTTCGAGCCAGCCAGAACGTCGGTGACCATGCCCTTACCAAAACGGCCGTGCAGCCGCACGACACAGGACAGGACTTTTTGTGCGGACTCGGTGACGTCCACCGCCTCGCGCGTGTCCAAACAGTTCGAACAGCGCCCGCACGGCTCAGAGGCCTGACCGAAGTAGCGGAGGATGAACTGCTGCAGGCAATCACCGGTGTTGGCATACTGGTTCATCACCTGGAGTTTGCGGTACTCATTTTGCTTATAGTCTTCGTCGCCGTCACTTTGATCGATGAAAAATCGGCGAATGCCCAAGTCGTTGGGCGCGTATAGCAGAATGGCCTCAGAGTCCAGGCCGTCACGACCGGCTCGCCCGGCCTCCTGATAGTAGGATTCCAAGTCGCCAGGCACCTGCGCGTGGATCACAAAACGCACGTTGCTCTTGTCGATGCCCATCCCAAACGCGTTCGTTGCGACCATCACCAGCTTGCGGTCAAACAGAAAATCCTCCTGATTGTCGTTGCGCTCAGTTTCCGGCATGCCCGCATGGTACTTGGCCACGCTGATGCCGTGGCGGTCCAATAGCAGGTACAGCCGCTCGACCTCCTTGCGCGTGGCGCAGTAAACAATGCCGCTTTGGTCCTTATTCAGTTTCAGATAATCGAGCAGGTAAGCGTCCTTATCCTGCCCCTTGACCACCTGAAAACTGAGATTGGGCCGCGCAAACCCGGTGTTGATGAACCCGGCCGGTGGAATGCTCAGTCGCTGGCCAATATCTTCTGCGACGCGGGTCGTGGCTGTGGCCGTCAGCGCGATCACCGTGGGGTGTGACGGCAGCTCCTGCGCGATACGCGTCAGTTCCAGGTAGCTGGGGCGGAAAGCGTGACCCCATTGCGAAATGCAGTGCGCCTCGTCCACCGCCAGCAGGTCGATCCGCAGCCCGCCCAGCTCCTGCAAAAAGCCGCTGAGCTCGAGCCGTTCCGGTGCCACGTAGAGCAGCTTGTACTCCCCGCGCCCCGCAAGGTCTAACCGGTAATCCGCCTCGCGCGGATCGACAGTCGAGTTGATGTAAGTGGCCGGGATCCCGTTTGCGTTCAGCGCGTCGACCTGGTCCTTCATCAGCGCAATCAGCGGCGACACCACCACCGTGAGGCCGTCTTGCAGCAGCGCCGGGATCTGGTAACACAGCGACTTGCCCCCACCTGTCGGCATAATCACGAGCGTGTTTTCATGGTTGAGCACCCGCTTGATCGCGCGGCCTTGGCCCGGGCGAAAGTCGTCATACCCGAATTTTTCTTTTAAAATGCTTTGCGGAGTTGCCGCTGCCATGGTCCATCCCCCTGTTCGTATCTCACCATTTTACCCGTGAAAAGTGGCCCTGTACACCTGACAGATTCCGTCATTGCACGCAAAAACCGCTCACCCGTGGGCAAGCGGCAAAGCCAAAACTTATTTTTCCAGGGCGTTGATGACGTAATCCATGTTGGCAAGCACTTTCTCGCGGCCCATCAGTTCGATGGTCTCGGCGAGCTGCGGCCCGTGCATTTCGCGCGTGGTGGCGATGCGGACGGGCATGTAAAGCTTGCGGCCCTTCACGCCGGTTTCAAGCCGCACGTGGTAGACGGCCTGGTTAATGTAGTAAGCGGAGAACGTCGGCAAAGCACGCAACTTCTCCTGTGTCAGCTTGAGCACCTGAAGAGCATTGTCGTCAGCAAGCTCCTTCATGTCTTTCTCATCCAGTTCCTTCGGCTGTTCGAAGAAAATAGTCGCTAGGTCACTGATCTGCCCGGTGTAACTCATTTGCGGGATGTACAAGGAAATCAGCTGACGTGCCCACTCAATGGTCGAAGGATCCGGGTCCTTAGCCAGGCGGCCGGACTCGATTAAGTTATCCACGGCCAGCGCCGTCAGCTCGTTGGGATCGGTCTTCTTGATGTACTGGTTGTTGACCCATTCCAGCTTCTTTTGGTCGAAGCGGGCAGGCGACTTGCTCAGGCGAGTTTCGTCAAACAGTTTGATGAACTCCTTGCGCGTAAAGATCTCATCTTCACCTTTTGGCGACCAGCCAAGCAGGGTGATGAAGTTGAACATCGCGTCTGGCAGGTAACCGAGTTCTTTGTACTGCTCAATGAACTGCAGCACAGACTCGTCGCGTTTGGAGAGCTTCTTGCCCGTGGCCCCGTTGATGATCAACGTCATGTGACCAAAGACTGGTGGCTGCCAGCCAAAAGCTTCGTAAATCGCCATTTGCTTTGGCGTGTTGGCGATGTGGTCGTCGCCGCGCAGCACATGGGAAATCTGCATCAAATGATCATCGATGACCACGGCAAAGTTGTAGGTCGGCATCCCGTCAGCCTTTTCGATGACAAAATCGCCGCCAATAGTGTTGCCATCGATCGAAATGTCACCCTTAACGATGTCGTTCCACTCGTACGTGTGATCCGCTGGAATGTGGAAGCGAATCACTGGCTTCAAGCCCTTGGCTTTCGCCTCGGCGATTTTGGCCTGCTTTTCGGCCTCAGTCAGCCCTTCGTATTCGTAAACGTAATGCGGAGCCTCGTGAGCGGCCTTTTGGGCGTCGCGGTCGGCCTGCAGCTCTTCCTCAGTCTTGTAGGACTCGTAGGCGTCACCCTTGGCCACAAGCTCTTGGATGTACTTGTGGTAAATGTCCTTGCGTTCAGACTGCCGGTACGGGCCGAAGTCGCCGCCCTTGTCAGGGCCTTCGTCCCAATCAATGCCAAGCCAGTGCAGGTTATCGATCTGACTTTTTTCACCATCCGCAATGTTGCGCTTGGTGTCGGTGTCTTCGATCCGCAGCACCATTGTCCCGTTGTAGTGACGGGCGAACAAGTAGTTGAAAAGCGCCGTGCGGGCGTTGCCGATGTGCAAGTGGCCGGTTGGACTTGGTGCGTAACGCACCCGAATTGGTCGATCTGACAAAATATGATGCCTCCATTTTTTGTGTGTCTTGTAACCGTCCCGAGTTTGCGCCCAGAACATGCATTGCTAGTGTACCACAAGGCGCAGGGCCTTTCAGTGCACCAACTTAAAAAGCCCGCGCCAGGCGGACTTTCAGTTTACTTTTTGCCCTTACCATTCTTAGAGCCAGACTTCGCCTCGTGCTTTTCATCCTCAGCTTTCAGCGACTGCTGCTGATGGGCAGGTTTAGCAAAAATCATCCGGCCGGCAGCGGTCTGAATGGCCGAGGTCACGATGACCTCCAGCGGCTTATTCATGAAGTACTGGCCGTCCTCAACGACGACCATCGTGCCGTCCTCTAGATAGGCGACCCCTTGCTGACGCTCAGTGCCTGACTTGATGACAGTGACGGTCATGCCTTCACCAGGAATTAAGTCGGGTTTCAAGGCGTTAGCCAGCTCGTTAATATTGAACACTGGCACATTCTGGAACTGGGCAACCTTGTTCAGGTTGAAGTCGTTGGTGACGACCACCCCGTCCAGCATTTTGGCCAGCTTCAACAGCTTCGAATCGACTTCGGTCATGTCCTCAAAATCCCCGTCGTACATCTCGACGTTGATCTCAGGATCTTCCTTCATCGAGTTAATGATGTCCAGGCCGCGCCGGCCGCGGCCGCGCTTTAACGCGTCGGCGGAGTCGGAGATCAGCTGCAGCTCGTGCACAACGAAGGTCGGCACCAGCAACGTGCCTTCCAAAAAGCCCGTCTTGGCAATGGCCTGCACCCGACCGTCGATGATGACCGAGGTGTCAAGGAGCTTATACTTGTGAAAGTTTTCCCCGGCCTTGCGATCCAGTACGGACTGACTGTTGTCATCCGGCTTTCTGTCCCGGTTGCGCACACCGAACAACCGGCGCCATTCCTCACGACGCGTCGTGCCGATGCGAAACCCGAAGTAGCCGAAAATCAGCATCAAAATCAGCGGCAGGATGGTGCCCAGAGGCGCAGGAAGTCTGGAAAAGAAAAGCGAAATAATGGCTGCAAACACGAGGCCAATGATGGTACCTAAACTGCCAAACAACAGGAACGATGGTGACTTTGCGTTCATGGCTTTCTCGGCTTGGTCAAGCTTGCGCAGAATCCAGCCGGAAAGCAGCTCAGAGAGCATCAAGAACACAACAATGCCAATCAAACTGTCAACAATGACATTATTCAACCACGCGATCTGATCGAGCTTGACCAGCCCCCACAGCAGTGGCATTACGCTGGCCCCAACGCCGATCCCGATCAACGCGAACAGAATGTTGATTACACGTTTTTTCATATCGTTCCTCCTTTCTTTTTATTTTATAAACACGCGGTCCAGCGCGTCAGCAACGCTCGCCACACCGATTACTTTGATTTTATCACGCGTCGGCAGCCCCTGCAGGTTATTCTTCGGGATAAAAATCCGTTTGAACCCGAGTTTGGCAGCCTCCTTAATGCGATCCTCGATGCGGTTCACGCGCCGCACCTCGCCAGTCAGCCCAATCTCCCCGACGAAACAATCAGTGGGTAAAATCTCGCTGTCCCGGTACGAGCTGGCGATTGCCATGGCCATGGCCAAATCGATGGCCGGCTCGTCCAGCCGCACCCCGCCGGTCGCCTTCAGGTAGGCGTCCTGATTCTGGAGCATTAAATTGGCCCGCTTTTCCAGCACTGCAATGATCAGCGACACCCGGTTGTGATCCAGGCCGCTGCTCGTCCGCTTGGCGTTGCCATACATGGTTGGCGTCATCAGTGCCTGAATCTCTACCAAGATCGGCCGGGTGCCTTCCATCGACACCACCACGGCCGAGCCCGTTGCGTTGGGCAGCCGTTCGTCCAAGAACAGCTCCGAAGGGTTGGCAACTTCCTCCAGCCCGTCTTGGTGCATCTCGAAAATGCCGATCTCGTTGGTGGACCCGTAACGGTTTTTCACCGAGCGGATCATCCGGTAAGTGTGATGCATGTCGCCTTCAAAGTACAGCACCGTGTCTACCATGTGCTCAAGGATCTTGGGCCCGGCGATCGCGCCTTCCTTAGTGACATGGCCGACGATGAAAATGGTAATCTGCTCGGTCTTTGCAATCTTCATCAGCTCTGCCGTCACCTCGCGGATCTGGCTGACTGAGCCGACTGCCGAATTCATCTCGGGAACGTTCATGGTTTGCACGGAATCAATGATGACGTAATCCGGCTGCATGTCGTCTATTGCCTGGGAAATACTTGGCATGTCCGTTTCCGGATACAGGTACATGCCTGAATTACCCACGCCCAGCCGCGTCGCGCGCAGCTTGATCTGGGCGGCACTTTCCTCCCCGGAAACGTATAACACCTTGGCGCCTTTGCTGGCAAGATGACCAGAGACCTGAGTCAGCAGCGTCGACTTGCCAATGCCAGGATCGCCGCCGATCAGAATCAATGACCCAGGCACGATGCCACCGCCCAGCACGCGGTCGAGTTCCCCGAGATCTGTTTTGACTCGCGGCTCTTTCTGCATCGACACTGCGCTCATCAGCATCGGCTTGACCTTGTCACCCGCACTGGTCCGGCGCGGCGTCGCGGCGGCCTTCGCCGGTGTCTGACTTTGGGTTTCTTCCACTAAAGAGTTCCAGGCCCCGCAATTAGGGCAACGGCCAAGAAAGGTGGCTGAAATGTAACCGCAGTTCTGGCACACGTACTGAGTTTTAACTTTGGCCATGGGCCGCCTTCTTCCTATTCTTTGTGAGCCGCTTATCGCCCAGTCGACCCAAACCCGGCAATTCGCTTAGCGCCGGTGCCGGTGTCCCCATCGGCAAGCAAATACGGCATGAATATGCCTTGGCCGATGCGCTCTCCTTGCTCGATCACGACGTCGCGCGGAGAAAAATTCACCATCTGGATAAAAATTTCGCCCTCGTTGTCGGGATTCCCGTAATAGTCCGCATCAATCACGCCGATCCCGTTGGGAATCACCAGTCCGCGCTTCAGCGGATTGCTGGAGCGATTGGCCAGGATCAACACCTCATTGGGCTGCATGTAAGCCTTAACGCCAGTCGGCACGAGCAGGGGCTTCAGAATCTTGCCTGCCCGCTGCAAGTCACTATCCGTCAGCGGATGCTCGTTTTTGATCAGCCGAAACAGTCGAATAAAGTCGTAGCGCCAAATGCTTTTCAGCACAAAGTCTTCACGCGCGAAAAAGTCGTACCCCGCCGCGTTTTTTGTCTGCCGTGCGGGCAACTTGACCCCGGCATTTTGGTAGGCTGAAACAATCTCAAATCCTCGAGTGCGCATAGTCCCCTCCATTTTTTCAGTGTGAATCTATCATACCACCTTACGTCGCCTCGGCGGCTTTTTGAAGCGGTTTCTTGGCTTAATCCTAAGGAATTGATATAATTATTGTCATTAAGAGAGGAGTGGCAAAATGGCGTTTCAACATGAACCAGGCCGGTATTTCATGAACGACGAAAACGGCAAACTGATTGCTGAAGTCACTTACCAGGAGATTGACGATGGCCAGAACTTCGTGATCGACCACACCTTTGTGGATCCGGTGCTGCGCGGCCAAGGCATCGCCGGTAAGCTCGTGCGGGCGGTCGTCGACGAGGCGCGGGCCACAGGCAAGAAAATTGAACCCCTGTGCACCTTTGCCCGCCACGAGTTCGCCACCAAAGAGGCGTACGCTGACGTCCTGCGCCCCACCCCGACAGATTGATCAGGTCGACCGCTGCGGTGGTCGGCCTTTTCTTGAGTGCCCCTCTTCAAACTGTGAGGGCGTTATGCTAAAATGTGGAAGTCTGTTAATATTTCATCATTTTCTAATGAAAAAGGAGTGAAGTGCATATGTCAAAGGCAGTTACTGCTGAAGACCTCGCAAAGTACCAACAGGATCTTGAAAAGACCCCCGCTTCTGCCGCGATTCAAAAAGCGGTCATGAACAATGGGGTGTTGAAAAGTGCCGAGAACACTGCAAGTCAAACCACGATGACTCAGACCTTCTCCATTGATTTGAGTACTGGCAAGGTTGCGGACCAGAAACAGTCTGGGCGCTGCTGGATGTTTGCCGCGCTGAACACCATGCGCCACAGCATTCAAAAGCAGTTCAAGATTAAGGACTTCGAGCTTTCCCAGAACTACACATTCTTCTGGGACAAGTTTGAAAAGTCGAACTACTTCTATGAAAATGTCATCAAGACGGCCGACCAGGACATCGATTCACGCAAGGTGGCTTGGCTGATGGCCAACCCTCAGGGCGATGGCGGTCAGTGGGATATGCTGACGGCCCTCATCGACAAATACGGGATCGTGCCGAAGTCTGTGATGCCTGAAACATACTCCTCCAGCAAGTCCAACGAAATGAATTCGGTCTTGAACCTGAAGCTGCGCAAAGACGCTGTCACCCTGCGCAAGTTGGTGAAAGACAAGGCTTCCGACGCCGACATCGAATCAGCCAAGGACAAGATGTTGTCCGAAGACTACCGGATCCTGGCCTACACGCTGGGTGTGCCACCGACCAAGTTCGACTTCGAGTACCGCGACGATGACAAGAATTACCACATCGACCGCGACCTGACTCCCAAGGCGTTCTTCGCCAAGTACGTGGGCTGGGACACTGATTCCTACCAGTCACTGATCAACGGCCCAACCGCCGACAAGCCATTTAACCACCTGTACACGGTCGAAATGCTCGGCAACGTTGTCGGCGGCCGCGAAGTCCGTCACTTCAACGTTACTTCCGAAGAAATGAAGCGACTGGCCATCAAGCAGCTTGAAGCCGGCGAAACGGTCTGGTTCGGCTCTGATGTCGGCAAGTCTTCTGATAGCAAGCTTGGCATCATGGATCCAAAGCTGTACGACAAGAACGCCCTCTTCAACACCAGCTTTGACATGACCAAGGCTGAGCGTCTGGATTACGGCGAAAGCCTGATGACCCACGCGATGGTCCTGACTGGTGTCGACATCGTTGACGGCAAGCCGACAAAGTGGAAGGTCGAAAACTCTTGGGGCGAAAAAGCCGGCCAAAACGGCTACTTCGTTGCTTCCGACGAATGGTTCTCCGAATTCGTTTACCAAGTCGTCGTCAACAAGAAGTATTTGTCCGCTGACGAACAGGCCACAATCAAGGCTGAATACGATCACCCAACCGTCCTGAAGCCTTGGGATCCGATGGGCGCTTTGGCTTCCAAGTAAGCCAACCCACCAAAAAACTGCGAACACTTTAAATGTGTTCGCAGTTTTTCTTTGCCTAAAATCATGAGACGGTCAGAATGTCTTTGGCCAAGATGTTCAGCTGAGCGTCCAGCGTGTAAATAATGGGCTGGGCGTTTGCGACCTCGACGCGGTCGATCCCAGTGTCGGAGATTTGCTCCAGGTACTTGATGAGTGCCCGCAGGGTGGACCCGTGGGCGACCACCAGTTGATTTTCTCCAGCAAGCAGCCGCGGGGCGATTTCATCCAGCCAGTACGGAATGAGCCGCCGCTCCGCGTCCTTGAGGCTTTCACCCCGGGGAATGATGGTCACCGGAAAGCTCTGGTAGGCCCGGCTGCGCCGCGGCTGCGCCAGCAGCGGCGGGCGGGCGCAAAAGCCGCGTCGCCAGCGAGCCACCTGCGCCTTGCCGAACAGCTCACGTGTCTTGTCCTTGTTCAACCCGCGCAAGGCCCCGTAATGGCGCTCGTTCAGACGCCAGGATTTGGTGATCGGCAGCCAGTTTTGGCCGATCTCATCCTGAACCACGTAGGCGGTTTGAATCGCCCGCTTCAGTACCGAAGTGTGAACGTGGCTGAACGGTAGGGCCAATTTTGCCAGCGCCTGCCCGGCATCATGGGCCTGGTGAACACCAAGTGGCGTCAGCGGCACATCCGACCAGCCGGTGTAAGTATTCGAAAAGTTCGCGGCGCTTTCGCCGTGCCGGATCAACACTAATTTAACCATCACGGCCTCCATATTTTTCCAGTATACCATTTTCGGAAAATCACTCAAAACGCTGGTATATGAGAATACAATTAGATATACTTATTTATATCTAATTAGGTGGGGGCTTGGCCATGGCAATCTGGGTACCAGGAACAATCACATCACGCATTCAGCCGGATCTGGCGCTGGCAATTGACCGTGGCGTGGCGCTGGACATTGGCGAAGAGAGTTTTGAATGGCGCGTGACCAGCAACGACGCCAGCCTTCCTACTGATCAAACCAATCTGATCGTCAGCGTCGCTGAAACGGTGGACCCCTTGCTAGTCCCACATGACCTGACCTTACACACCACGGTCAAGACCGGAGTCGGCTTAGGCGCCTCCCTGGCCGCCACGATGCTGGGCATCGAATTGGCGGCAACCATCGGCGACCAGCCTGTCCCCCTGAGTAAAAAGCTCTCAGTCGCCGACTTTTTTGAGCCCAACCGCGCCGCCATTGAGGCCACGCTGTACGGCGGCTGTCTGGTGTTCAACGGCCCGAAAAACGTCCTGAACTTCGGCACCGAACTGGTACAAGGGGCCATCTACCTGCCTGACAAGGTCGTGGATACTCCGGTACCGCCTGAGCCAACGAAAAGCGCGGCGTCGGCGCAGGCCGTGATGAACGCCATGATGAGCGCAGACGGCGACTGGTTGAGCCGGCACTTCCCGCTCAAAGAGCAGGTCACGGATGATTACTTTCCGCACGCCGAAATGGTCGCCCGCGCCGTGCGGGCTGCGGGCGGTTTTACCACGTTTGTCTCCGCCAACGGCCCGGCGCTGGTTTGTCTCGCCGAAACGCGCAAGGCAGATTTTTTCCCGCAGTTGAAGCGGCGCCTGACTGCCGGGACCGTTGCCCCCTTCCACCTATCACGCAAGGGGGTTTCGCGCATTTGACGCAACAAAAGCCGGGCAGCTGCCCGGCTTTCTTGTCTCAGTGGTGATCCTTGTAGCTGTCAACTGTGTCGTTGAACTTGTCTGCCGCCTTCTCGGTGAGATCGTCGGTGGAATCTTTCGCCTTCCGCTTGGCGTCGGCCACTTTATCCTTCGCCTCGCCCTTCAGTCCTTGGGCTTTGCCCTTGGCTTCAAGCTTTTCATTGCCCGTTGCCTTACCGGTAGTTTCTTTCACTTTGCCAACGACCTTGTCCTTCATTGCATCAAGATCTGCCATAGCTATCCCTCCTTCTTGGTATAACTTAAGTGTACCAAGGATGAGTTGTGCACGGCCAATCAGACGCCTCAAGCCAAAAAAAATAGGCCTCAGCCTACTTCTTTGTGGTCTTCGCCGACCGGTTGTTGCGGCCTGTCGGCTCCTCGGGAGCTGGCGGCTCAACCGCCTGGCCGTCTTTTTTAATGTCTTTGTAGTTAACGACTGTGCGGTTCTTCAGGTCGTCAACGACTTCCTTGTCTGCCTTGTTGAACGAGTCGATTGTCAGCAAAGCCGCATTGGCATACAACTTTTCCACGGTGCCTGTGAAACTCAGTGGCACTTGTTTGCTTTTTTTAACGTCGACCGTCTCGCCGACCGTGATCACTTGGGCCAAAAAAGTTCCCCCTTCTGCCGTGCAACGTTAGGTAACGTTACTTATTATAGCATAGTTGGCCCGCCTGCGGTTGGTCAGCCCGCCGCCTCTTCAGCTGCCGGCTCCGGCTCCGGCTCACCGGCCTTGAGAATCGTCATTTTTTTCAAGGCAATCACGCTTTGAAATAACAGATCGCGCGCATTCATTTGATCGCGCGGATCAAATTCATCGATCGTGACCCATGCGGAGTTCTCGTAGCGTTTGACCACGGTACCGATAAATGGATATTCCATATTGCCGTTAGCCTGGCAGCGAACCACTGCCCCTTTCGTCACAGTCGTTGTCATGTAACCGCCTCCATCCGTTTTGATACAGTGAGTATATCCCATTTATTTTCTTATCGTCAACATAAACAATATATTATTTTTTAAAACTGCCGTTATTCATGGCTGGGAACAACGAGCGCAATTGCCGGCGCTTGAGACAAATAAAAAGCCACCGGGGAAATCTCCTCGATGACAGGAAAATTCGGTGTCAGCCGTAAACGATTGTTTGCACTTGCTTGGCAATGGCTTTGACCTGCGAGAAATCCTGATAGCTGCCATTATCCGTCATGATCACGAGCAGGTACCGATCGCCGTGCGGGGTGGTCACAATACCGGCATCGTTATCCGTACTGCCCAGCCACCCCACCTTGTCCTGAACAACGCTGCCGTTGGCCACTGCACTGGCCGCAGCCGGAATGCCGCTGCGGTATACCTGCTTGCACATCGCGGTCAGCAGCTTTTGGCGCAGTGCGGCATCGGCAAACGGCCCGGTGCCTCGTTCGATGGCCTTCAGCATGGTGAGCAAGTCATTGCTCGTCGTGGTCGCAGTGCCCACGGTTTTAAAGACGTACCCCGTCCCAAGCGTCGCAAAGTAATGATTCAGCGCTGCCGCACCACTTTGCTGCAGCAGACTTTCGGCATAGTCATTCTCGGAGTTCACGATCATCCGCTGGAACCCGTCCTCGTCGGCTGCCGTCCAGGTCTTCACGCCGGTCTCCAGCTCATGAAACAGCCAGGCGGTAATGTAAAGCTTGAACGTTGACGCGGCGACCATGCGCTGATCTCCGTTTTCGGCAACGGCCAGGCTGCCTGCCTGGTAAACCGCCGCGTCAGCCGCTTTAGCCGCGGCACTGCCAGAAACTGGCGCCAGATTGTAAAAACTGACGGCAACGTGCCCGCTTTGAGTCACGCCCTTTAGGTACTGGGTCAGCGTGCGCTTAATTTTAGCGGTCTGATTCCTAGTGCTGGCCGAGGACAATTTGGCCGTTGCCTTAGAGGCCGCCTGACTGGCGCTTGAGGCCTGGGGGCTGGTCGAGCCAGCCGCATCGGCCCCGTCATCGTTCAGGGCGTTGACGGTCAGGCCGATCACCAGCCCAAGCGCCAGCATGCAGGCCAGCGCAAAAGGAATAATGCGGCCCCAACGCGGCTTGCGGTGATTAGATTTTCGCATTAACTCAACTACTCTCTTCGTATATATAAATCAAATAATACAGCTTATCTGTGAGCAATGTTAGATTAAAATAAATATTTTTCACAGAAAACGTGGTGCGCATCGCCACCTCGGCTGCAGTGATTCACTGGCTGAACGGCACCCAGGCGCTGACCATGGTGGCCACGCGCCTTTGAACACTCGCGCCAATGGGGCCATGTTTAACAAAAAAACGTCTCTGCCGCATCGCGCCGGTCCGCAGACCGTGCCTGCCGCAAAGACGTTTTTTTACTCTGAGCGCTTCACTTGCGCACTTGCCCGTTGCCACGAATCTGGTACTTGGTCGTGGTCAGCGCGGTCAGGCCCATCGGGCCGCGGGCGTGCAGCTTCTGGGTGCTGATCCCGATCTCGGCGCCAAAGCCGAACTCCTGCCCATCCGTGAACCGCGTTGACGCGTTCACGTACACGCATGCGGCGTCGACCTGACTAAGAAACTGCTCACCGGCAGCGTAATCGTCTGTCACGATAGTTTCGGAATGCTTCGTGTTGTGCGCGTTAATGTGACCAATCGCTGCGTCCTCTGAATCCACCACCTTGACCGCCATGATTAAATCATTGTATTCGGTGTCCCAGTCTGCGGCCGTGGCAGGCTGCATGCTGGGCACAATCGTCCGCGCGGCCGCATCGCCGCGCAGCGTCACACCGTGCGCCTGAAGTGCCCGGGCCAAGGCTGGCAGGTAAGCAGCCGCCACCCCGCGGTGGATCAGCAGCTTCTCGGCCGCGTTGCAAACGCTGGGCCGCTGCACCTTGGCGTTGACCACAATGGCGGTGGCCATGGTGAGATTGGCTGCCTGATCGACATAAATGTGACAATTGCCGGCCCCAGTTTCAATCACCGGCACCGTCGCCTGCTGCACCACCGCGCGGATCAACCCGGCACCGCCCCGTGGGATCAAAACGTCAATGTAATCGGTCAGATGCATCATTTGTGTTGCCAGTTCACGACCCGGGTCTTCGATCAGTTGCACCGCAGCCGCAGGCAGTCCGGCCTGTGTCAGCGCCGAACGCAGCACGCCGGCCAGCGCGATGTTTGACCGCAGGGCTTCCTTGCCGCCACGCAGGATCACGGCGTTGCCGCTTTTTAAGGTCAACCCGGCGGCATCGACGGTCACATTGGGCCGCGCCTCGTAAATCATGCCGACCACGCCAAGCGGGACCCGCTGTTGCACGATGAACAGTCCCGCCTCAGTGCGCCAGCCTTTGTCCGCCTTGGCCGTCGGGTCATCAAGCGCGGCGACGGCCCGCAGCCCGGCGGCCATGTCAGCCACGCGCACTGCAGTCAGCCTCAGCCGGTCGGTAAATTTAGTCGGCAAGGCGCTGGCCGCCGCCAAATCAGCTGCATTGGCCTCAAGAATCATTGGCGTGGCAGACACCAAGGCCTCCGCCATGGTCAGCAAGGCGGCGTTTTTCTCAGCACTGGACAACTGGGCCAGCTGCTGGGCAGCCGCCTTGGCCGCTTCGCCCATTTTCACTAAATCTGTCATGACTGCCCCTCCTTTGCCTCAAACCAGGTTCCAACAGGCTGACCCGCGAGCACCTGCAGCAGGATCTTGGGGTCTGCACCCGAACACAGCACCATTTGCTTGCCAGCTGCCATCATGGTGCGCGCGGCGTTTAGTTTCGTAACCATCCCCCCGGTGCCAAACCGCGAACCCGCACCGCTGGCATGGACCTGACCAAGCGCAGCTGGGCCAGCCACCACGGGAATCAACGCAGCATCTGGATGCCGCCTGGGGTTTTGATCGTAAAGGCCGGCAATGTCCGATAACACGATCAGCAGATCGGCGTCGATTGAGGTCGCCACCAGCGCGGAGAGCTGATCATTATCCCCAAAGGTCGTTTTATGGTCCAGCTCATCGGTGGCCACGGAATCATTTTCGTTGATGATCGGAATCACGTGCTGGGCCAACAATTGGGTGATCGTGTCCAGCACGTGCTGCCGCGACTCGGGAAAATCGAACACATCGTGCGTGAGCAAGAGCTGGGCGATCGCGGCCCCATAATCCGAGAACCGCTCACCGTACAACCGCATCAGGCTGCTTTGACCAATCGCCGCCAGGGCTTGCTGCTCGGCAATGGCTTGCGGCCGCTCGGTCAGGTGCTGGGCCGCAAGCCCCACCCCGATTGCACCAGACGTGACCAAAACCACCTCGCGGCCCGCATTATTCATTGCGGTCAAGGCGTAGGCCAGCCGATCGATGGTCTGCAAATTCACCCGTCCGCTTTCATGGATCAGGCTGCTAGTCCCAACTTTTACCACCACCCGGTCGCATTGCGTCAGTGCTTCTCGCATTCGAATCCCTCCTGAACAAAAAGCGTCGCTTCGCCGAGGCACCCATCGCTGGGCGGTACCATCCTCGTTCGAAGCAGCGCTTCACACTTTTGACTGAACATTAAAAAGAATTGTAAACTGCGAGTCGGATTCGCGGACTGGGCCGACCTTTCAGTCAAGGGTCGCCTTCCTGTGCGCCGCTACTTGCATCGCAAGTGATGAGGACAGTTTAGCAACTGCCCTAGCCCTTGTCAATCCGACCCACAGGAAAAACGGCAAGACTGAAAGCAAGTCGGGGGGCGTTGGCACATTTGCTGAAAATAAGCGCAGGTGTTAGAATTGACAGTAGGTTAACATAATACGTTAAGCCACACACGATGGACGCCCGGACTCTGAGCGTCTTGTTTTTCCCAGCTGCATAGCCGCGCCCATCGCATCGAAAGGATGGGATTCATCTATGAAGCTTCTATTCATCACGAAATATCAATCGGGCACCGGCGGCACCGAAACGGTGATGGCCAAGACCTTCGCCGGGCTTGCAGACGAAAACGACATCACGTTTGTGCAGGGCATTGCGTCGGCAGACCAGTCCTGGTTGGCGCGCATCGATCCGCGCGTCAAAGTCTTGCGCGGCGTCCGGGGCGGGACGCCGTGGCTGCCCCTTTACACCTGGCGCCTCGCCCACTGCAACGCCGATGTCGTGATCGCAGTCGACTCATTTACCATTAAACTGGCCACCCATCTGCGCACCATGCTGCAAAAGCACTACTGCGTCGTATCGTGGATCCACTTTTCACTACCGGACGCACCGGCCGTTCACGAACAGGAGCTCCTCAAGGCGGATGCGCACATCGCCATTTCCAGTGGTATTCAACGCGAATACCTGCGCTTAGGCGTGCCGGCAGCCCGCATCGGCCTCACATACAACCCCACCGACCAAACCAAGCAGCGGGTGACCCTTGACCAGTCATCGGTGTTTAAACTCGTTTACGTGGGCCGCATTCAGTTGCGCGGGCAGAAAAATCTGCACTACCTGTTCAGCAGCTTGGCCAAGGTCGCAAGGCCGATTCACCTTGACGTGTACGGCGGCGGCCGCGATCTCCCGGCGGCCAAACGGCTGACGCGCCAGCTGGGCATTGCGGCGCAGGTCACGTTCCACGGTTGGACCACCGACGTTTGGACCCACATCAAAAGGGCCAACGCGCTCGTGCTGACTTCAAAGTTTGAAGGCTTCCCGATGGCGCTGCTGGAGGCCCTGACGCGCGGGCTGCCAGTACTCTGTCCGTACCTTGCTTCCGGCGCAGACGACATTGTCGAACCCGGGCGCAACGGTCAACTATATTCTCTAGACGACCCTGACGCCCTCGCCCGACTGCTCAATCAGCCAGAACTCTTTGCCCAGCTGGATCAGCAGCAAATCGTCCAAAGTGTCGCCAAGTTCTCGTACCCGGCGTACATTGCGCGGTACAACCAAGTGCTTGCCCGGTTTGTCCAAATGGGGGCAAGTGGAACGCCGCTTCTTGCCAAAAGTTCGGCTTATTCCGCCTAACCATGACCTAACCGTTCGCCTGTCGCGAACGGCTTTTTTTACTCGGCCAAGTTAAGCTCGTAGGCGAAACACGTGACGACCGGCACCTCAAACGTCCAGCGCACCAGCCCGCGCTGTTTAAATCCCAATTGTGCCAGAATGTGTTGCATGGTGCGATTTTCGGTCTGCGTATCCACGCGCACATTCGGATAAGTCCGTTCGGCCTCAGCAATGAGTCCTTGCATGAAGGGCACACTAAGGTGCCGGCCCTGAAAAGCAGCCGCCATGGCCACACGGTGAATCGTGCTGTAAGGCCCGCCGCAATGCCAGTGACCTTGTTGAATCTGCTCATACACCGGCTCCGGCGCAGTTTCCAAACTGGCATAGGCAACCGCCGTGCCGGCAACGACCAACACCCGGCCAGTCCCTGCCTGAAGATCCTGCTGAATGTCCGCCGAGGCGGGATACGCGGCCTGCCACTGTGGAATGCCTTGCCGCTTGAGCAACGCCTTGGCATCCCCGATGATGGCCATAATGGCCGCAAAGTCTGCCTGGGTCGCGGGCCGAATCATGCTAGAAGACAATACGAAAACTCCCTTGAGTTCAGATTGTCCCTATCCTACCATTTTCACTCCGGCACTTCATCCGCAAATAATTGCACCACTTCATGCTGCGCGATCAACCGCGCCGCACGATCACTCATCGCCAAAAAGCTCACGAGCGCCACCCCTGCCGCGGCTATTCCGCCACTGATTACCCCCATCCTCACCAACCACTTTCCAGGACTTACGCCTTCACCAACGCCTTCAGTATCCGCTGGCAACGTAACGAAATGATTAGCGTCGTGCATCATTTGGGTAAAAAAACAGCCGGTCACGTTGCCATTGTAAAAGCAGCGTGACCGGCTGGCAGGCGCGATTCACTTGGCGCGCAGCAGTGTCAGGCTCTTGCGCAAGGCCTTGAAGATTCCCCCTTCGCTGTAGGTCAAGACATTACCAGCGTAGATCCGCTCTGCCAGCACCGTGAAGCCGCCCAGAAAAACGACGCTGATGGCCAAACTGATCAGCGCCGGGCCCAATGCCGCCTGGCCAATGCCAAAGCGTGCCGGCATGATCATGGGGCTCAGAAATGGCACATAGCTCAAGAACCCAATCACCGGGCCATTGGCGTTGGCCGTCATCAGTGAGGCAAAGTAGCCCACCATCGCTAAGAGAAGCACCGGCTGCAAAGCCTGGCCGGCTTGCTCCTGATTGGCGACCAGTGAGCCACACATAGCGGCCAGCACGGTGTAGCTCAAAATCCCGACAAGGAAAAAGACGACAGAGATCAGCACAAAGCCCCAGCCGATTTGCGCTAAATCAACGGTTGCCAGCAGGTCCTTGACCATCGGGATGGCGTCTCGAAGGAGCCAGACCCCGGCCGCCAGGAGGGCGTAAAGCCCAATTTGCAGGCCCAACAGTGCGGAAACGCCAAGAATCTTACCGTAAAACTGCGTCTGCGGCCGAATCGCGACCAAGATTGACTCCTCAATGCGCGAGCCTTTTTCCGTCGCAATTTCCCCGGCGATGATACTGCCGTAGCTCATCAAGAACATGTACATGAGGAACCCGACTGCCGTGGACAGCCCCTGCTTCATCGCGTCGCTTTTGCCGGCGGTACTGGTCATCTTGCCGCTGTCAGTAAATGCGACAGAGCGGGTCGCCAACTTCGGTGCAGCCAGCAGCCGGTCAAGCTGCGCCTGTGACAACCCCAGCGACTGCGCCACTGCCAGCGTGTTTAGCCCCGCCAGCGTCTGGGTGATTTGACCCGTCGAAATGCTCTGCCCATCATCGCGGCGGTACAGCTTAGCGCTCGCCGTCGTTTTGACCACTAACATGCCGTCCGCGTCTTCCTTTTTCAGCTGCCGCCGGCCGGCCGCTTCGGTCGCGACCGGCACGTAGCGCTGGTTGTCATCGCTTTGCTTTTGCAACGCCGCGGCGACTGGCGCCGGGGCGATCACCACCACCTTCGCCGCCTGCGTCGTCGTGGTCATGTACCACACGATGCCTGCAATCACACCCACGGCCAGCAGCGGCATCAGGACCATCAGCCACCAGGAGACGCCCCGCAGGTTTTTGCGCAGCACCTGGCCGGCGATCAAGTTCATCTTACGCATCGGCTTCACCAACTTTCATCCGGAAAATCTCGTCCAGATCCGGCGCCTGCTGAGAAAATTCCGCGATGTACCCCCCTTGGCTGACCGCCTGAAAAATGTCTCGGCCCGCCGCTGGATCGGTCAGGTGAAGCAGGTAGTGCTCGCCGTGCCTAACCACTGAAGCCACCCCCGGCAGTGCTCTGAGCGCGGCTTCGTCAAGACTCGGCCGCTCCAAGCTGATGCGTGTGCGCCCGTATGAATCGCGAATCTCCTCGACCGTGCCGGCCAGTACGGTCCGCCCGTTTTTCAGCATCACTAGGTGGTCCGAAAGTGCCTCGACGTTGCTCATGTCGTGACTGGAAAAAATAATGGCCGCTCCGCTTTCCTGTAAGGCGCGAATCCCGTCTTCCAACAGTCCCGCGTTGACCGGATCCAGCCCAGAAAACGGCTCATCTAAGATCAGCAGCCGCGGCTGAAAGATCAGTGCGCAAATCAGCTGGATCTTCTGCTGATTGCCTTTAGACAGATCCTTGACCTTGTCTGTTCGCTTACCCTTGACTTCAAAGCGAGCCATCCAATCGGGTAGTGCCGCGTTGACCGCGGCCTTGCTCATCCCGTGCAGCTGGCCGAAGAACTGGACTTGGTTCTCCACAGTCATCTTCGGATAGAGTCCCCGCTCTTCCGGCAGGTAACCGATGATGTCGCGGTTGATCTGCGCGATGGGCTCCCCGGCCCATCGCACCTCGCCCAGGTCTGGGCGGATAAAGCCCAAAATCATTCGGAACGTGGTCGTCTTACCCGCCCCACTTTGCCCGATCAGGCCCAAAATTTCTCCCGGTCGCACCGTGAATGATTCATCTGCAACTGCCAGCTGCTGGCCAAATCGTTTCGTAATGCCTTTTAATTCCAGCATTTCGCACCCCCCTGCTTAAATTAGTCGCTACTTTGACACTACCGAATAAAGTAAACGCTGTCAATCAATAACTTGACCCTTCGGCAGCCACCTGCGGCAAACTAAAAACCGTTTCGGACACGCTCGCAACCTTGTCCAAAACGGTCAGCCTTGAAAATTGATTTTGTTTCACCCACGAGCAAAATCGGCTCAGCTCACACCAATCGCCAGCCTAAGTACGGCCATAGCATCATGCCCGCTGATCGTATAATAGCCGCTGGTTTCCCGCCAGCCGACCGTGTTGGCATGGCCGGCCTTGGTTTCAACGTTGAGCACGATTGCCCCGTGCGTCTCGGTTTTCGGCAGCGGGTTCTGGGCGATGATGGCCTCTGCCTTTTGCGCCAGTGCCTTTGCGGCCGCTGCATCATGCTTAAAGGACTGCACCGTGATCGAATATCGGCCCTGGTGCCAGATCACAGCCGTCGCCTTCGCATCATTTTTGACCACCGCCGTGACCCCGCCGGTCAGTTTCGCGCCGGCTTGCCCACCACTGAGCGCCTGATAGCCCAGCTTGGCATACGAATTATCCGCGGCCGCCTTGCTGGTCGGCGTCTGCTTGTGCAGCGTCAACGGTGCTGCTCGTGGTGTCACATCCTGCGAGCTGGTGCTGAAGTACACCGTGTAGTCACTGGCATCCCCCTGAGCGACCGCGTTGATGCCGGCCCGAGCACTGAAGGGACTAAAGGTCGGGAACTTGACCCCGGGGATCTGGTCTTCGGCATACCGCGCCAACACGTCCAGCCGCTTCGTGACGCGGGCGGTGTCCGTATCGCCGAGCGAATTATCTTTGGAGGCCTGTTTCCCAGTCTTTGCGTGAGTGTCAACGGCAGCAAATTTGACGGTGGTCGTCTTGTCGGTAGACTGACTTTGCCGCTGACCGCAGCCTGCGACTGTCAATAACAAAATTACCGGCAAAAATAAGCCAACTCTCCTCATTTTCCCACCCCTCTCTAATTCCATCATACGCGGGAGTGAAAACGCTGTCACGAAGTTTTTATCTGTTTTCTCAAAGTCTTTTCCCCTGTCGCCACTTGCAGCTGGCAAGCGTAAACTAAGGGGCAGAAGAACGAGACGAACTGAACACAACAAAAAGAGGAACCGTCATGCTCACTACTGAAATCAAACGGACTGATCAACTGCCAGCTGCCGAACTGCTTGAGATTCTTGAAGCGCGAGTACGCGTTTTTGTGGTTGAGCAACACTGCGCGTATCAAGAAGTCGATATTAAAGACCGACGCGCCGAACACGTTATCCTTCGGCAGAACGGCCGACTTGCTGCCTATGCCCGGATCATCCCCAGCGATGACAAGAACGCGGTCAGTTTTGGGCGTGTGCTGGTCGTAAAAACGTGCCGCGGGCAGGGCCTGGCCCGACAGCTGATCTTAGCAACGCTCGCGCGAATCAACCAAATCGCCCCTGCCAAACCGATCAAGATTCAGGCTCAAAATTACCTCCGCCACTTTTACGCTGACTTTGGCTTCACCCCAATCTCCTCTGTCTATTTGGAGGACGGCATCCCCCATGTGGACATGCTTCGACAGCCAAAAAACCAGGCCAACTGAAAAAGTTGTCCTGGTTTTTTTGGGTGCTCACGTCAATTTAGGTCAGCGTCACGCCGCACGTTTCATGATGCCCGTCCTGGTAGGCGAACACCGCCCCCAGGTGAGCCGGATCATCCAGCCAGCCAGCCGGTACACTGCCGTGGAAAAACAGCCGTTTGGCCTCCACCTCGCCTTGCAGTGAGGTACTGGTGAAAACCGTCACCCCGGCAAGCGCGGTTTGCAGTGGGTAGCCCGTGCGCGGATCGAGCAAGTGGTGGTACTGCTTGCCGTTTTTGATCAAGAAGCGCTCGTAAATCCCGGAGGTGACGGCAGAGCACGCCGGCACCACAGTGACTCCAAGGTCGACATTTCGCCGCTTGGCTGGATCCTGGACGCCAATGACCCACTGCCCGTCTGCGCGGCGCGGCGACTCGCCCACTGTCAGCAAGTTGCCGCCAAGATCGATAATGCCAGCGGTGACCCCGTAGGCCTGCCACAGCGTCTTGATTTGATCGGCGATGTAGCCCTTCGCAATGCCGCCAAGATCCAGCTCCATACCGGCCTGGTTGAGCATCACCGTGCGCTCCCCTGGCGCCAGCGTCACGGCGCTGGGGTCGATTAACTTCATTCGCGCCTGAATGTCGGCATCTGCCGGCACGTTGGCGCCGGGGAAGCCAATCTTCCACAACTTCACCAGCGGCCCAATCAGCGCGTTGAACCCAAAGTTTTCCCGGCTGGCGGCCACGGCCTGGGCAATCAAGCTAAAGGTTCCCGATGACACGGGCACCGCCGATTGGCCGGCAGCATGGTTCACGGCCATGACTTCAGACACTGCGCGGTTGACCGTCAGCCGGTCTTCCTCTTGTTGAATCAGCGCGGCTGCCGCATCCAGTGGGGCGTCGTCCGCCTCACCAAAAACGGTGAGGTTGATCCGGGTCCCCAGCGCATGCAGCGTTTTTACTCGCTTTGTCATGTTACAGATCGTAACTGAACGGGCCAGCCTTAGGATCCGTGCCGACAGGGCCGCTTTCGGAAGCGCCGGTCGAAGCGTCGGCCTTTGGGGTGCTCGTTTCCTCGGAGGCCCCGGTCGAGGCGTCCGCCTTTGGGGCACTCGTTTCCTCGGAAGCGCCGGTGGACGCGTCCGCTGTGGCTGTCTCCTCTGAAGCACCCGTTGAGGCGTCTGACTGCGCAGGCGTCTCCTCTGAAGCACCGGTTGAGGCATCCGCATCTTGCCCTGTCTTGCCATCGGCCTTGGAGGCACCAGTGGACGCATCAGCCCAGCCGCCGTTTTCGTAGGCCTGCAGGATCGACTCGACGCTGCCGGTGAACTCGATGGTCCCCAGGTAGTTGCCGTCCTCATCGCGCAGTGCGTAGTAGCGGATCAACACGCGGTGGCCATGCATGACCAGTGGCCGCGCAACCGAGTCGCGAGACCCGTCCTTAAAGCTGTCAATGATGCCCTTGACGATGGGCCAAACTTTTGCAGGATGGCAGTCTTGCACGTTTTCACCAAGTTCAGTCGTGTGGCGGACATGTTCGCGGTTAGGTTTGTTGGAATACCAGCTGAACTTATCGTCGTGATCGATCAAGTCAATTTCAAACGGAATCGTGCTGAAGATCTGCTGCACCTCAAGCAGGGACAGCCGCCCTGTTGCCATGTTAATGTAGGCACCGTCATATTCTGGTTTTGCCATTGATATCTTCTCCTTAGTTGCGTCTTCTTCACCACTCCATTATTCTGAAGATTGGAGGGACGCCATGTTAGAAACTTTTCAGGGGTATGAGCCCCAACATTTGACGCTGATCAGATCCACGCCGGTCAGTGCGACCACTCGGATCCCCTTTGCGATCCTGCAGTGCCAAAGCGCCTGCGCGCTGAAATTGCCGGCGCGCACACTGGATCTGAGGCAAGGTGACATCGTCCTGCTGCGGGCCAGCCAAGGCGCTGAGTTGCTGCCGATTGCAGGCCAATCCTTGGCCGTGCGAGTCTTTCAGCTGGCACTGGCCAAGGATTCCGACTTTGGACCCAACGAGCTGATTGCCTCGATGCTGGCCACTTCAGAGGACGCGCACATCGTCTTTCGCCGCATCAACCATGAACTGTGCGATGGTTACTGTGCTCAGCTGGTCAACCTTGAAAAAACGACACCACAGGATGCGGTCCTGGCCTATGAGAAAAGCACACTTTGCCACCTGCTGCTCACGGAATTGTCACGGGCCGATTTCAACGCGATGATGATCATCGAGTCCGACTTTCCCGAAGAGGCCCTACGGCACGCGCCAAAGACGCGCCAGGCGGCGGTCATTCTAAACTACATGACCACGAACCTAGCGAAAGTCACGCTGGCAAAGACCGCCGCGCATTTCGGCTACGAACCCAACTACTTTTCGCGCCTGGCGCGGCAGCTTTACCACAAGTCGTTCACCGAGGAGCTGCGCTTCATCCGGATGAATCAGGCCAAAAAGCTGCTGGAGCTGACGACCCAAAGCATTGCAGACATCGCCCTGGCCGTCGGTTACAAGAACCCGGCCAATTTCGACCGGCACTTCAAAGCCTTTTTCGGCCAGTCACCGACTGCCTACCGTCACGCCTTCAAGCCATGAAAAGTCTCGCAACTGCGAGGCTTTTTTGACGATCAGCCGTCTGACTTTGGGTGCGGCCGGCGCAGCAGCGCGCGCCACTCGCGTTGCAAGAACGCGCGCAGCGCATGCCGGGCCGACAGCCCATTGGTGGTAATCGGCGAACGGCTACTTACCGCTTTTGCCGGCTTTTACATCCTTGGCAGCCTGTTTTTTAGCCGTTTGGGCAGCCTTGGCTTCCTTCAAAAAGTCACGCAGCGGCCGCAGGGCCTGAGCATCGTACTTCTTGACGAAGGCATCGATTTGCTTCTGATCTTGATACGCCGGATCTAGGGTCATGTGCTGCGTCGTGAACGGCATCTTGTGTGTGAGTTTAACGTCGATCACAACCGGCAGGTCCGTGTCCTTAGCGGCTTCAATGGCCGCCTGGAACTCTGCCTTAGTGCGCACGGTGAAGCCCTTAGCGCCCATGCCTTCGGCGACCTTGGCCCAATCTGTGGCGGGCAGATCGACCCCGGACAGCGGCTGATGACTGTCATCAGTCTGCTCGGCCTCAATGAAGCCCAGTGTTTCGTTGGAGAAAACAATGTTGACGATGTGCAACTTGTACTTGTACTGGGTCAGAATTTCCTCACTCAGCATCGCAAACGCACCATCGCCGGACAGGCTGTAGACATCGCGGTCAGGATAAAGCACCTTGGCTGAAATGGCCGCCGGCAAGCTCCAACCCATCGTGGCGTACTTCCCGGAAGTCGTCCACTTTTGGGTGTGCTTGATGTTGATCAGCCGCTCAAAGTTGATGTTCGTGTTGCCGACATCGACCGCAAAGACCGCTTTGTCTGACGCCTCTTTGTTCAACACGTCAAAAATCGGCTCCGGGCGAACCGGACTTTCGGTTGAATCCTTGAAGGAATCCTGCCAATCCGTCCAGTTCTTCTTGTTGGCTAAGCAGGCATCGTACAGCGGGGTGTTCGCACGCTCCTTGCCGGCCTTGTAAAGCGCCTTAAGGGCTTCCTTCGCGTCGGCAAGAATGGCAATGTCATCGTGGTGACGCTTGCCCAGCTTGGTGCTTTCAATGTCGATTTGAATGACTTTTGCCTTAGGGTTAAACAGCATGCTGGCAAATGGCACATCATTGCCGACCCAAAGGATCAAGTCAGCGGCCATTGCGGCCTCAACGCCGGGCTTGGGCGCGACCCGGCCAGTGGAGCCCATGTAAGCCGGATAGTCTTCATCCAGCACCCCTTTGGCCAGCACAGACGAAATCAAAGGCATCTTGAACTTCTCGGAGACCTTCATCAACTGCTTGCGAGCATGCTTTGCGCCGAGGCCAAAGTAAACCACTGGCCCTTTGGCGGCCTGAATCATCTTGACGGCCTGGTCGATCTTGACCGGATCTGGTTCGATCGCGTAAGGCTCGATCTGCGTGTTCGCGTTTGAGACGTAGGTATCAGGGATCTGCGCCCAGCCAAAGTCCTTAGGAATCGTGACCACAGCCACGCCGCGCTTCTCGTAAGCTTGCTGAATGGCCTCGTCGATGACCTTTGGCAGGCTCTTAGCGGTCATGACCGTGCGATTGAATATCGCAACGTCGTTAAAGGCAGGTTCCTCGTTCATCGCTTGGAAGAAATCAATGTTCATGTTGGTTGACGGGACCTGGGCAACCATGGCCAGTACTGGGACCCGGTCGATTTTGGCATCGTAAAGTCCGTTCAGCAGGTGAATCGCACCAGGGCCGGCGGAACCGAAGCACACACCAATCTTGCCAGAGTGCTTGGCGTCAGCCGAAGCCGCCAGGGCACCGGCTTCCTCGTGACGCACTTGGATGAACTTAATCTTGTCCTTCTGGTTATACAGCGCATTCATCCCTGAATCGTAGGAACCACCAGGATAACCGTAAATGTGATCAACACCCCAAGACTCAATGACCTTGAGGACAGCATCTGAACCGCTTATGGTTTGAACCATTTGTATCCCTCCACTTTGTCTGTATTCCTTACGTCAATAATCTGTACTGACGGAAAAAAGCAGCTTTCTTTGCAACGCCCGTGTAAGCGCTGTACATACTTATTGTAACCACTTACGTTGGGTTTGAACATACCCATTTCTATCCTGATTGTTTGTTTTTCTCGCCCTTTCTGTAACATTTCAAAATAACGGACTGTATTATAAGCCAAAAAATACTCGTGCGGATCTGGCCTGCTGCGTAAGGTTCGAGAGGCGTACAATGAAACCAGTCGTCACCGGAAACACCTAGGACAAGGAGCCTTGCACAATGAAAGAACATCCAGAATTGCATGATGAGTCGCTGTACCTACCAGTCGACCCAGACCTAGTGTACCAGCAACAGCAGTGCCTTGAGTGGTTATACGACTTCAACCAGACAAGACCGGCGGAAAAAGCTAAGCGGCAGCAGCTGCTGGCGCATATGTTCGCGGCGCTGGGCGCGGACTGCTATGTCGAGCCCCCCTTGCACGCCAACTGGGGCGGCCGCTTCGTTCATTTCGGCGATGCGGTATACGCCAACTTCAATTTGACCCTGGTCGATGATACCCATATTTACGTCGGTTCACACACAATGTTCGGGCCCAACGTGACAATCGCCACGACCGGCCACCCTGTGCTACCGAAGTTGCGCGCGCAGGGCTACCAGTTCAGCGCCCCAGTGCACATCGGCGAGAACTGCTGGGTTGGCGCCGGCGTGACTATCCTGCCTGGCGTCACCGTTGGCGATAACACCGTCATCGGTGCCGGCAGCCTGGTTACCCGCGACCTACCGGCAAACGTCGTCGCGTACGGCGATCCCTGCAAGGTCGCGCGGCCGATTGGCGAGCGTGACCGCGAGTACTATTTTAACCAGCGGAAAATCGATCCGCGGCTCCTTTAAACATTGCCTCGCGCCCTGCCGCCAAAGAGACGCCTTTTTTCAAAACCACCAAGCTTAAATTGACAGCGCCTTCAATCTTAAATTTCCATCCAGCTGACATTTGTCGCTTCCATTTTCTGATATGATAAGGGTCTATCGAAGGAGGGAAGCGACATGCGTCATAAACGTCTCATCAGCTTAGTCGTGATTGCCTTGGCAGGCTTTGGCATTTACAGTCAGCGCAGTCCGCTTCCTGCCACGACTCAGGCTGCTGCACAAGCCACACTGCACGATGCGACCGTCTGGACTGTCAGCGCCGCCTTACACACGGCCAACTCCGCCGCTACCAAACTGGGCCTATGCACGCAACAAGCCACTGAAAAGTCCGTCGTCGCATCGTCAACGACTAAACCTACGGCGACAACGCCAATTGAAACCGCCGTGAAGCACGTCACGCTATCACCACATTACACGTACAGTTTCGAAACTGGGACCCCGGCGAGTGTCCGGGCAGCGTTTGCGAAAGCCGTTGCCGTTTACAACCAGACCGGCGTCGTGAGCTTGAAGCCAGGCACCAGCAACGTTTTTTCCAATCACATCACCTTTGGCACCTACGCCAAACCGACGCCTGATACCAGCAGCACGATTGAGCTGGGCGAAGGCGGTCCGTCAGTCGTGTACAGTCGTCTGACCCACCACGGGGTGAATCACGCTAAGGCAGAGTTCAACACCGCCTATCAGCTAGCGGTCAAGGAATCCGTCGCCTTACACGAAATTGGCCACGCCTTGGGGCTGGCCCACAGCAGCGACCGCGCCTCAGTCATGTACCCAATGGACCAAGGGCGCATCGCGCTGTCCCCCGCCGACATTCAGACGTTGAAACAGATTTACGCGCACGCCTAAAAAGCGACTGCCACACGGCAGCCGCTTTTTTTCCTTTATTCTGTTTGTATCCGTGCCGGAGGCTCAGTCGTCCCGAGGGGAATCATCCTGGGCGAGCTCGGCCAGCGCAGAACTATCCGCCTCGCGCGTGCTGGGCAAACCGATCAACTCAGACCACGCCGCCAGCCGGCCGTGGAGACTGCCGCCCAGTTTGACGGGCTTAGCATCGGTCAGGCGAGCGGCCTCCTTGGCATCGACTTCCTTGGCAAAGACGCGCGAGTAATCGCTCAGCACGCTGCCCAGCTGCTGAACATAGCCCCAGTTTTGAATGAGTTCGGCGGGATTCATTTTACTGAGCACAAACAAGCTGAGCGAGGCGTACTTGCGCACGGCGACCGGCGTCAGCGAAGGCTTTTCCTCTGCCACCTGCAGGTAAAGCGCCCCGAGCTGATGGATCGCGATCAAGTCGGTTTGATGAAATTTATCGTGGACCGTGCTGGCCGGATTGAGGCGGTAGCAATACAGCGGCTTATCCGCAAAATTGATTTGCGTGATGCGTGGGAGCAGCTGACCGATGAGATAGGCGTCCTCCATCAAGTTAAAATCGGCCACCGGCAGCGCTGGTGTGAACAGCGTCGCCCGAAACAGCTTGTTCCACAGATAACCGCGCATGTCCTTGTCCTCTAGCCACAGCCGGTAGCACTCATCACCGCGCGCCGAAAAGGTCTTGGCCGCAAAGGGCTTACAGAAGCGCGACTTGGTCGGGCCCAGGTAGGTGTAAAAATTGACCACCGCTAAATCGGCATCCCCGATTGTCTTGACCATCGTGCTCAGCCAGGCGGGCAGCGCCATATCATCACTGTCCATAAAGGTGATGTACTGGCCTCGGGCCTGCTTCAGGCCCACGGCGCGCGCCTGTGCCTGCCCACCATTTTTAACGCGAGTAACGTGAATACGCGGATCCCGCCTGGCGTAATCGGCCAAAATGACCGGACTGGTATCCACCGCACCGTCATCGATGAGCAGCGCCTCGAAGTTGTGATAGTCCTGCGCCAACAAGCTATCCAGCGCGGCGGCTAAGTATTTTTCTGCATTGTAAACCGGCATGATCACCGAAATTAAGGGTTGGGCCATAAACTACCTCCGGCTGTATTTTACCATAATCAAAAAAGGGCGCCTGCCCCGGTGGTCAACCACCGATTGGGCAAACGGACCCTTCGATAATACCAATTCTACGCTTTCGCAGTTTCTGCCGCTTTGGCTTGCGCCGCCTGCGTGGCCGTGACTTTCTCACTGACCTTCAGGAACGGAATGTAAACGACGATGTTGACGACCAAGATGAGGATCTGAACGACCACGGCTCGCCAATCCCCCGCAGTGGCGAGAAATCCTGAAATCAGTGGCGGTGTCGTCCATGGCACCATCACCACGACGCGGCTCATGAAGCCCATGGCAGTGGCCGCGTACGCAATCAGAATGCCGATGACCGGGTTCAGCACAAACGGAATCATCATCGGAATGTTAAAGACGATCGGGAAGCCGAAGATGACGGGCTCGTTGATGTTGAACAGCCCAGGAACAAACGACAGCGCCGCAACATCACGGTTGGCCTTGATCTTCGAGAACATGAAGACCGCGATCAACAACGCAATGGTCGAACCAGTGCCGCCCATCATACCGAAGGTATCCCGGAACGTGTTCGTCATGATGTAAGGAATCGGCTTGTGCGCCGCGTAAGCCGCGGTGTTTTTCGCCATGTTGACCAGCAGCACGGGATCAAGCAAAGTCCCATTGATGACCGCCTGGTGAATCCCCAAGGTGTACAGGAAGTTACCGCAAGAGTAGATGACCAGCATGCCAGGCAGGCTGGTGTTTAGCCGGCGCAGCGGCTCTTGGATGATCATCGCAATCAAGGCAATCAGGTTACTGTTCCAAAGCACAATGAGCAGCGCCCCGATCAAAGCGAAGATACTCAGCGTGATCAGCGCCGGAATCAGGGAGTTGAACGAATCCCCAACGGCCGGCGGGATCTGATCACCCAGGTGGATCTGCAGGCGCTTGATGTTGCTGAACCGAATGAAAATCTCCGTTGCGACCAGCCCAATGATGATGCCGGCGAACATGCCGGTGGTCCCCAGGTTGGCAAAACTCAACCCGCCGGTCACGTTAACCGCGGTGGTCTTGCCAACCGGCGTCATCTGCGTGGTAATCGGCATCATGATGACCAGACTGGCCAGTGAAATGACCGCCGCCGTCAACGGACTGCGGTACCCCTTATTCTTCGCCAGGATGTAGCCGACGACCGGCGCCAGCATCAACCCGGCAATGTTCAACGTCCCGTTGGCGATGAGCGTACCCCATGTTTGCAGGTTCGCCAGGGTCTTCCCTGTCGCGATCCAGGGAAAGACGACGTTGTTGATCAAGGTGCCAAGGCCTGCCAAGATGAATAAGGGCATGATTGTGGCAAAGGCATCACGTAATGATCTGAGGTGGACCTGGTTGCCAATGCGCCCGGCGACCTCGGAGAATTTATCTAAGAACTTGTGACTCTTAGATGCTTCCATGTTCTTTCCTCCAATTCTCAATAAATTGCTTAATCCAAATCCTCACCGTTGGAACCATAAGCTTTTTGGAACCAGGCAAAACTGCGCTTCGGTACGCGGCGCAGATCTAAGAGCTCGTGATTCGTGCGGTTCACGTAAACCGCACCGTACCGCTTGGCGACATCTCCTTTCGAGCTGGGGATATCGATGAGGCCCCAGCCTAAGTAGCCTAAAACTTTCACGCCGTAATCGCTCACCGCATCCTTGAGCGCCTGAATGTGCGCGCGGTGATACTGGATGCGATAGTCGTCATCGATCGGGTGCTCACCGTCCCAGTGCTCACGAACGCCAAGACCGTTTTCAATGGGGAACACCGGCAACCCGGTGCGGGTCCAGATCTTAGCGAGAACGTTCTTGAACCCGGTCGGATCGATCTGCCAGCCCCACTCGCTGGCCTCAAGGTGCGGGTTCGGGACGGTGCCTTGCGTGAACCACCAGTTGACCGGCGAATCAATGTCGATCTTCGTGTGGTCGATGGCGGAGGACGCATAATAACTGAACGCGATGAAGTCGCTGGTCGTTTGCGCCAGCGTCTCAAGGTCGCCGGGCTGGATCAAATCCATCAGCCCGTTTCCCTTCATGAAGTGCAGGACCTCAGGCGAGTAGTGACCGCTCGTGAACACATCCAGATAATTGTTGTTCACGAACTCATCGATCCGCCGCGTGGCCTCGACATCCTCGGGATCAGAAGTGCTCGGGTACACCTCTGCGTACGCCAGCATGCCGCCGATCTTCAGGTCCGGGTAGTTCTGCCGGATGAAGGCCGTGATCTTCGCGTGCGCCAGCAGGGTGTGGTGGCTCATCGCGTACAGCGTGCGAATGTCGCGCGGCGCGGTGAGATTGCCGCCGCTGTCCAGGCCCGGGTCATAGGTGAAGCAGTTGTGCTCGTTGAACGTGATCCAGTACTTGACCTTGCCGGCAAAGCGTTTGACCATTTCCTCGCCGTAGCGGACAAAGGCATCGGTGACCTCGCGGGAAACAAACCCGTTGTACCGCTTCGCCAGGCTCAGCGGCATGTCGAAGTGGTACAGGCAGATCATCGGCTGGATGTGGTGGGCCAGCAGCTCGTCGATCAGCCGGTCGTAAAACGCGATGCCGGCCTCGTTGAACGGCCCGTCGCCTTCCGGGCAGACCCGGCTCCAGGAGATCTGGAACCGGTAGCAGTTCATGTTCATCTTCGCCATCCAGTCAACGTCTTCCGGGTAGCGGTGGTACTCGTCAATGGCATCTTTCCAGTCGGAGCTATCGGGACCAGCTTTCTTGATGTCATAAACAGACGGTCCTTTGCCATCGAGATTCCAAGCGCCTTCAGTTTGCATGCTTGAGGTCGAATTGCCCCACAGGAAATCTTTACTTAGTGTTGTCATGTCCTACCTCCACCGTGCAATATAAGCGCCGTGGGGACTTTTAGCAAAGACGAATTAGTACACTTGACTATCCAAATTTTCAGAAAGGTGTTATAGTCTCGATGACAGCGCTTTTTTGGAGGGTAGACAAATGGCAAAATATATTGAGATTGGAAAACAAATCAAGGCTCAAATCATGCGTGGCGAATACACCAGCGACGTTCCCTTGCCGGATCAGGTGTCCCTGGCGAAGATGTTCAAAACCAGTCGCGTGACCATTCAAAAAGCCTTGGATCTTTTGATCAACGAGGGCTTGATCTACAGCAAGCAGGGTTCGGGGACGTACGTGAAGCAAAATATTAACCTGTTGTCGAAATTCGATGCAACAGTGGACCAATATGTTGGCACGACCGAGTTGATGCGCGGTCACACGGTGACCAGCGAGGTCATTGACTATGATGTACGCCTACCTGAGGCCAAGGAGCAGGAAAATCTGAACCTGGCCATTGCAGATGCCGTGTATGACTTCGTCCGGCTGCGCATCGTGGACGGCACGCCATGGAAAATTGAACACTCCATCATGCCGGTCAAGGTCGTCCCAGGCCTCAACAAGGGCGTGCTGCACCACTCAATTTATCACTACATGCACGAGGAACTCGGCGAGACCATTGGCGCCGCGTACCGTATCATTCGCGCGGCGCAACCCAATGCTTACGACCGCCGCTACCTCGACGCAGTATCGGACACCCCAATGCTTGAAGTGGAACAGATCGTCTCGCTCGCGGACGGGACCCCGTTTGAGTATTCGTTCACCCGCAACCGGTACGACAAGGGATCAATCGTGGTCTACCACCCCGAGCGGCCAATGCTGTGACAATCAACCTACCAGTTCAGAGACTTGGACTGCTGTCCTGGCCCACCATTTCTAGCAGATAAATACAAAAAAGCGGCTCTCGGATGAGAGTCGCTTCGTTGTATTCGCGTAAATTGAACGAAAGATTAACGCTTTGAGAACTGGCTCGCCTTGCGGGCTTTCTTCAAACCGTACTTTACGTTCCTCGGTTTTATACGGTTTAACCGAGTTTCAAAATCCCTTTATATCAACGTTTCTATTCACTCACTTTTATGGAATTTCAACGAGTTTTGAGCGTGACGCCCTAATTTGGTACAAAATGGGCATTTCGTAAAGCTACGATTAACGCAAAGCAAACGTACAAATGAACGTAAAGCAGGTTGCTCCCAGACCTGCTTTTTTCGTCCCTCAAAGTTCGCTTTATTCAAGAACAAATCAATAAATATGGAGGAAATTACATTGATGAAAGCAGCCCGGCGAACCCCCATTTTCGCCGCATTGATTATGCTATTCGCCCAACTCTTTGTCCCCGCCTCAATCGCCTTCGCCGCCAGTATGACCAACATCAAGGTTGCTGACTGGCATAACACTTGGCATCTACATTTGTTGAACGGTCTACATTGGACAGATAACGGTATGCATATGAAGAAAGTGGACGGCAAGGTTGCCTTCTGTGTGGAGCACGGGGTCGATCTCGATATGAGTGGCTCCGGCTACAA